>CBIHMX010000297.1:0-4218 GCA_966211115.1 uncultured Gemmatimonadaceae bacterium
CAACCGACCTCCGCGACCTACTGGTACAACAGGTGAACGCGCCCGCCGTCATCCTCGTACACGACCGGCCTGACACCAAACGCGGCATCAACCAGTTCCGGCGTCAGGACGTCGCGTGGCGGCCCTGACGCCAGCACTCGACCCCGTGACATGAGCACGACGTGGTCAGCAAAGCGGGCGGCGAGGTTCAAGTCGTGCACCACCCCAGCAGCAACGAGGTCCCCCTGGCCCAGCAGCCTGCGCACGCGACGCATGAAGTCGAACTGATAATGGATATCGAGGAACGTCAGCGGCTCATCGAGAATCAGGCATCGTGGAGAGCCCTGGACGGGGTACCAGATCTGCGCCATTACGCGGGCGAACTGCACCCGCTGTCGTTCGCCACCGCTCAGGGTCTGATAGTTCCGGCCTGTCCAGTCGTGTACGTCGAAGTAGCGCATCGCTTCTTCGCTGGCGCGATGATCGGCCGCGGTCGGGGCCCCGGTGAAGTGGGGATACCGCCCCATCATCACGATCTCCTCGACGCGAAGCGGAAACGTGACCTCGATACTCTGCGACAACACCGCGCGCACCCTGGCCAGGTCCCGTTCATGCCAGTCGCCGAGAGAGCGTCCTGCATAACGAACCTCACCTTGCTGGGGAACGAGCTGGCGGCTGAGCACCCTCACCAGCGTCGATTTCCCGGCACCGTTAGGCCCGACGACCAGGCTGAATTGCCCCGGCCGGAACTCCAGTGACACGCCATCGAGCAGCGTCGCTTCGTTGATCGCATACCGGACGCCGGAAGCCGTGAGTGTCATGATGCTACAGGTAGTACCTGCGCTGCCGGAGCAGCACCAGGAATACGGGAACCCCAACCACCGCGGTCACGACCCCAATCGGCAACTCCGCGGGGGCCAGGAGCAGTCGCGCCGTCAGGTCGGCCAGGCCGAGCAGGATCCCGCCCATCAGCGCCCCGCCAAGAATCAGGAACCGGTTGTCCGCGCCGCGAAGCAAGCGCAGGAGGTGCGGTACGACCAGCCCGACAAAGGCGATCACGCCGGTAAAGGCGGTTGCAACCGACACCATCAGCACGTTGACCAGCAATACCGTGGCCTTCAGCCGCCGCACGTTGACGCCCAGGTACGACGCTTCCTCCTCACCTAGCATCAGGGCATTGAGCGGTTGCGCATAACGAAGGGAAACGATGACGGAGATGAGCGTCGTCAACCCGACGATCACCACGGACCGCCAGTGCGCACCCGAGAGGGTACCCAGGTTCCAGAACGTGATCGAGCGCGCCTGCGGGTCCCGCGCGATGTAGGAGAGAAATCCGACACCACTGAGGAACAGCGCGTTGATGGCGATACCGGTAAGGAGCAGCGATACGACCGAGGAGTGTCCCACCACGTGGGCGCCGGACAGCCGGAAGACGAGCGCAGTGGCCAGGATACCTCCCCCGCACGCGGCAATCGGAAGCGTCCACTCACCAAGGTGCACCTTGAAGGCCGCCCCGAGCACGAAATAGAGCGCGGCGCCAAACGCGGCGCCGCTCGATGTTCCTACGAGCCCCGGCTCGACGATCGGGTTTCTGAAGAGCGCCTGCATCAACGCCCCCCCGACCGCGAGGCTGGTGCCCACCGCCACGCAGAGGATCGCGCGCGGAAGCCTGATTTCCAGGAAGATCCGCTCGTCCAGCGTCAGCGCGCCCCCGCCACCTAACGACTTGGCGAGGGCGCTCCCCATGTCATGCAGCGAGATCGGGACGGCGCCCCAGCGGATGGACGCTAGCGTGACCAACACGAGGAGGACGGAGAGGATCGGCAGTATTCCCCGGTATCGGTTGGCGACAGGGGTCACTCAGGAACGCCTGGCTGGTGCAGCAATGTCCTTATAAGGGCGACGTTCTGGCCGGTGCGAGGTCCGTAGTAGATGATGTCGTGCTCCTCGATCCGGAATATTCGCCCGTCGCGCGCCGCTTTCGTGGCGGCAACGCCCGGCAGGGCGAGGATGTCCTTCTTCCCCGAGAGCCTGTCATATCCGAAATCCGTCAGCAGGATCACGTCCGGGTTTGACTTGGCAAGGATCTCCGGGGACGAAAGCCGGGTCATGCCACGGCTGGTATCAGTGATCGCCATCCGGCCGCCCGCCCATCGCACCATCTGCCCCGCGACGCTACTCGGCGAGATGAGGAAATAGAGGTTCATCGCCTGGCCGAAATGGATGATGGCAACGCTTGGCGTGTCGACCGGCGCGCGCGTCGGATCGAGGACGCCAGCCATGTCGGATTCAAGCGTGGCAACGAGACTGTCGGCGCGCGCTTCGCGGTGAAATTCCTGGCCCATCAGGCGAATCAACTGCTTGGTGCCGTCGAGATCCGAAGGCGTCTCCCAGTACTTCATCGGGATCTCGAGTGACTCCAGCTGCCGGACGACGTGTTCGGGTCCGATGTTGGACGGACCGCCGCTCAGAATGAGTGTTGGCCTCACCGCCAGGATGCCTTCGGCGCTCAGGGCGCGGTGATAACCCACCGTCGGAAGCTGTTTCGCTTCCGGTGGATACGTGCTCGACACGTCGACGGCCACGAGGTCATCGGTCGCCCCCAGCGCGTAGAGAATCTCGGTGTACTGCTTGGAGACGGAGACGATCCGCTCGTTATGCGCCCGGTTGTCCTCGTTCCCGAAACGGCCACACCCCTGCAGGAGCAGGAGTGCCGCCGCACCGGTGGCGAGAGTAGTTCCAGGCCTCACGGCCGCACGCTCAGGCGGAGGCCGAAATATCCGCGCGACGCATACGGGCCGGGCAGGTAGATGTGCGGCGGTGCGCCGGAGAAGTTTCCGTTCAGGAAGACCATGGTGTAGTACAACTCGCCCGTCAGGTTCTGGATGCCGGCATACGCATCCATCGAGAGATGCGACGTGAGGTCGCGCCGCAATCCGGCCTTGCCATTCACGACCGTGTACGCGGGCGCCTCGTGGGTGTTGTCGTACGTGATCGGCATTTCACCCCGATGTTCAGCCGTGGCGGTGAGGTAGAACCCGCCGCTCAGCGTGGCGTCCGCACCTAACGTCCACGCCTGTTCCGGAACACCGACCACGTCATTGCCGTCGTAGCTGATGGTACCGGCATCGTTGTTGTTGTTGCTCCTGAAGCTGGTATACGTGAAGTCGGACCACGTCCAGGTCAGGAACGGACGCAACTGGACGAGTGCGCCCGCCGGCGCCCGCAGCAGCGACAGCGCCGTGAACAGTTCGACGCCCTTGTTGGACTGGTCACCGGCGTTGACGGTGTACGAGTAGAGCTGGGTGCCCTGGTCGTTGAAGACGGACTGGCTCGTGAGCTTGTCCCTGATCCGCAGGTCGAAGAGCGAGAGCTGGTACGACAGACGGTTGCCGAGCAGGCTCCCTTTCGTTCCGATCTCGAACTGGGTCGCCCGTTCGGGTTTCAGGCCATCGTTAGGTTCGCCGGTGAAGGGAATCACCGCATCACTCGACGTCGACGGCGTGAACCCGCTGCTGAGGCTCGCATAGATGGCGTTGTCGCTGCCAAGCATCTTGTGCAGGGCGACCCGCGGCATGACCACCGGGTCGTACGTCTTCCGGCCGGTGAGGTCGCGATGATTCGGATTGGCCGCGTTCGCGAGCCGGTCGGCGATGGCATACTCGATGAAATTCAGGCTGGCACCGGCGGTCAGCGTGAAAGCGGACGGCAGGCCGACATCCCACTGGCTGAACAGGCTGTACTGCTGGCTGTAAGTCTCGAGGTCGGTCGTGATGCCGCCGAGCACCTTGTCGTTGAGCGGGTACCCCTTGGCGAACTGGTTCGTCTTCTCGAACTCGGCGCCGGTGACACCGCTGATCATGCGGTCGCCGGCCGGGAAGCGCGTATTGATCACGGCCCGCGCGCCGAACGTCTGGTTGGAGCGCGGATTGAGCCCGACGGCGAACACGTCCTCTCGATTCACGCCTGAGAAGTAGACCGTCACGACCGGCTCGACCCGCTCGGAGTACCGGTAGCTGTGGGTCACGCCGGCGCGGACACTCTCCATGTCGACGTGGCCGTCGTTGTTGAGATAGCGGTCCTCACCGGTGTTCAACCTGTTGAAGAAGGATGCGCTGTCGAGCTGACCGGCGCGCTCATCGAGGGAATGCGAGTAAGTGAGGAACGCCGAGACATTCCGGCGTTCGTCGGGGCGAAAGTCCCCGAGGAACATCGCGTGATCCTTCTTCGAGGCGCTGT
>CBIHMX010000298.1:0-4214 GCA_966211115.1 uncultured Gemmatimonadaceae bacterium
CAGGTGCGACGCGGAGTCCGAGCGTGAAATCTCCGGTGGCATCAGCAGGTCAATCGAGACGAGCCGCCGCGGATCAAAGCCGATCCGGGTCTGCTGCAACGCCAGCAAGGAGCGACCCAGCAGGCCGGCGCCAACGAGCAGGATCAGCGACAGCGCAATCTCGCCCACGATCAGCGAGGATCGGACGCGCCGCGTTATACGTGACTCGGTGCCGCTTCGCGTGTCGCCGCGGAGCAGCTCGCCGACGTTCCGAGAGCCGACAAAGACGGCCGTGGCGCCGCCGAACAGGATGCCGGTCGCCACAGAGATGAGTGTCGTCCACAGCAGCACGACCGGAGCGATCTGCACCGTCGCCAGGCCGTCGAGCGCAATGGGACGCAGGGCAATGATGATCCCTAACGACGCCCGCGCCACGACCACACCCGCCGCGCCGGCGATGAGGGCGAGCAGGACGCTTTCCGTCAGTGCGAGCCTGACGAGCCGAGCACGGCCGGCGCCCAGGCCCATGCGAACGGCGAACTCCCGCCGTCGCGTCCACGCTCGCGCCAGCAGCAGGTTGGCGACATTGGCGCAGGCAATGAGGAGCAGCACGCCGACGGCGGCGAACAGTACCTGCATGGTCGAGATGGCACGGGGAGCGAGGAAGTCCCGTGGGCGCATGACGAGCGCCTGCAGCGTGTCGGTCGAGTTGCGGAGCTGGACGGTGTTGGCGATCGACTGCAGCTCACGCCTGGCCGCGTCCAGCGTCGTCCCCCGCCTGAGGAGACCGTACGGCGTACCGGTTTTGGACAGCGGCGCCGGCATCCACATGTCCGGTGCCGTCATCGACAGCTCATCGAGCTGTCGAGGACTCATCGGCAACGCGAAGTCGCGGGGCATGACGCCGATGATCGTGTACGGATTCCCCTCGTAGTCGATGGTCTTGCCGATGACATCGCGGCTCTCGCCATAGGCGCGCTGCCACCACTGGAAGCTGATCATCGCGACCCGGTCGTTGCCAGGGCG
Organism: uncultured Gemmatimonadaceae bacterium; assembly: GCA_966211115.1. Lineage (GTDB taxonomy): Bacteria > Gemmatimonadota > Gemmatimonadetes > Gemmatimonadales > Gemmatimonadaceae > JABWBJ01. The sequence continues at coordinate 1,006 of CBIHMX010000298.1, forward strand.
TTCCTCGTCAGGCAGAAAGCCGCGTCCGAGTGAGGGCGTCGCGCCAAGCATCGACAGGAAGTTGGCGGTGACGAAGACGTGGCTCAGCGTGTCCTGGCGACCGTTGCCGTCGATGGCCAGGAACATTTTCTCGGACCCGGCGATCGCTTCCAGGGAATGCGCTCGCTCGGCCCAGGCCCGAACGAGTTCCTGTGGCGGATACCCTGGGCGGTCGCCGGACATGCTGGCGAGGCTCGCGAACATGCCGCCGCTCCTGACACGCAACGCGACCACACGATCCCCGTTCCGCCAGGGAAGGGGCTCGAGGAGCAGGTGGTGGATCACGCTGAAGATCGCGGTATTGGCGCCGATGCCTAACGCCAGCGTCGTGACGATCCCGGCCGTCAGCAGCGGCGATTTACGGAGCTTCCGGATCGCGAACCGGATGTCCTGTCCCCAGTCGCGCCACCATTCGACGGCGCGGGACCACCGGGCGCGGCGTGATGCACGTACCTGGGAATAGCGGCGAAAGCCCTCCGGCGTCCCGAAGCGCCGTTCGGCCGCCGCGGTCGCTTCAGCCTCGTTCATTCCCTGGGCGCGGAACTCGGCCCTCCACATGTCGAGATGAAAGGCCATCTCGTCGTCGGCATCCCGGATGAGACGATCGCGACTCGCGGGCAGGCTGAAAAGCCGGCGAATGCCGCGCGGGAAGCGGAACGGGGAGGGCGTCATGGACTCACCCGGGTTCGATGGCCGACGCGATGGTTGCGACGAAGCGCTTCCAGGTCGCGACTTCCTTGCGGAGCAGTTGCCGCCCTGCGGTCGTGATCGCGTAGTACTTCGCCCGGCGATTGTTTTCCGAAGCGCCCCATTCGGATCGCACGGCACCGGCGTCTTCGAGGCGATGGAGCGCCTTGTACAGGGCCGAGTCGACGATGCCCAGTTCTCCACTGGTGCGGGCGTCGATCCACTTGCTCAGCGCGAACCCGTGCATTGGTTCGCCGGCGAGCGCGCGGAGCACCAGCAGGTCCACCGTGCCGCGAACGAGATCGTTACTGTCTTCTGCCACGGTCCCTCCACCAAGTGGAGGGAAGAATGTAATGGGAGCAGAGTGCTGTCAACTGTCGAAGATCGAGGCGAGCGGATCGGCGCGGCAGGTCAACAACGTGAGAACCGAGTCATCGCGGAGGACGCGAATCGACACGGATCCCATTCCCTGCGGGAATCGAGTCGAGAGTCCGGGAACAAAGCGCCCGTCCCGGAATCAGGGACGGGCGCTTTGCAGTGTGGCGACCACACGCCTGTCGAGCACCATCAGGTCAGTCTTCGGGCTAGCCGAGTCCAGGTTGTGGTTGCGCCAGGGGGGGGATTTGAACCGATCCCGGCGGGCCTAACGGGCAGACTCCATTGCCTTGATCGCTGCTTCAAGGCCCTTGTCCCGGAAGAGCTTCTTGTATTCCGCGCGACGCGACTTTAAGGTTCGCCGCATCAGCGCGAGATACTGCCCCTGTAATCGAAGTCTCGCTCGCCGCTCCGGAGTCAGGGTCTGCTTGCGACGGCGCTTCCGGGACGCACCCTTCTTTCTTCCGTCGCCAGCCGAGTCAGGAGCTGATGCGCGGCGGCGACCGGCAGCAGCACGTGAGCGACCGGCGCCGCCTGACGCCTGGCGAAGCAGCTCGAGCTGTTCTTCCAGCGAGCTGATTTCATCCTGGATCGCCGCGGCAACCATTGAGACGTCCTTCGAGCTCACGGTGCCATTCTCAATGAGCCGGCGCAATACGAATTGAGCCTGACCATCTGTCATACGGGCCATAGAGGCCGATTTCCTGGCTGGCATACCTTCATGTGGGTTAAGGTCATAGAATGAGTCCCGGTTCGTACAAGGTATACTCTGGCTCGTGCAATTGTTGGCGCAATGGAAATGCGGAATTGATCCTCGCCTTCACGGACATTCAATTGCGTCGCACCTTGTCGGTCATTGCGCCTGGCTAGACTATTGCTCAGACCGGTGCCAGGTGAGACTACCTTAAGAAAGCGAGTCTTTGTGGTTGCGAGCGGATTGGCGCGGCACTCAACAGACTGGAGAACCGGGTTACCGCGGATCATGCGAATCGAGGCGGATGTCGTTTCGTTTGGTTCGAGCCTATGGGAAGTGTCGCGTTACCTCTTGATGAACGTCACGCCGTCTCTCAGATCGCTTGTCGGGTGTCGAACCAGCATTGCGCTTATTTGTTTCTGACCCCGACTAAGCTTGGTCCGGACGACGACTGTCAACATGCACGAAGCAACGACTCATCTCTGCGACTGGTCCCTGCTGGTAGCTGGATGCTGTTCGAGCTCTATGGCGCTTCGGTGCTCCAGGTCTGAAGACTTCCGAGGAAAACATCATCCAGTCGTCAGGAATGACGTACCCGATACAGGTCGCCGACGTCTCCATTTCGGTGACGCGGAAGCGTATCAGGCACTTGCACCTGCGAGTGCATCCACCGGACGGCAGAGTGACCATCTCCTCGCCGATCAGGGTGAGCCGGACTGCTATTGAAGAATTCGCAACCTCGCGACTGGATTGGATTCGCCGGCAGCAGGAGCGTCTCCGACGGGAATCGCCTGAACCACTGGCGCGGTTCGTTTCCGGGGAGATCCACTACGTGTGGGGTTGTCCGCAGCAGCTCACCGTGGTCGAGCGTGATGGTGTGCAGGGCATCGTGGTTGGCGACCATTCGCTGACGATGTATATCCGGCCGGGAAGTGTTACCGCCAGGCGCGCAGCCGTCATGCAGGCGTGGCACAAGGCGATGCTGCGTGAGGAATTGCCGGCGCTCATCCGAAACTGGGAAGAGCGATTGGGTGTTCGTCTGAATGGCTTCTTCCTGCGGCGCATGAAGACGCGCTGGGGAACCTGCAACTATCGCACACGACATATCCGGCTGAACACAGAGCTCGCGACCAGGGACCGTGGTCTGCTCGACTACGTAGTGGCGCACGAGATGGTGCACCTGATTGTCCCGAATCATGGCCCGCGCTTTGTGGCGCTGATGAACGCGCACTATCCCACGTGGCGCGCCGCACGGTCCGAGCTCAACCGGTCCGCCGAGCGTGCTCCAGCAGGGCCAGGCGGAGCGCACGAATCGGGCTGAAGCGTCATCGCTTCGTCCCCCGTTCAACGGTTGCCGGGCCCTATCTGTCGAACTACTATCAGTCACCTGACAGATACCTGGCCCATGACTGCT
>CBIHMX010000299.1:0-4184 GCA_966211115.1 uncultured Gemmatimonadaceae bacterium
CACCCGCCATCATACAGGGCCGGTCGGCGCGGCCTGTGATCGTGGCGTCGTCGAATGGCAACTGGTTCCGGAACGGCGGGACGAAGACCTGCATCGAGACCGCCTGGGAGATGATGATGCGAGGCGACGACGTGCTCGATGCCTGTATCGCCGGCGTCAACATCGACGAGCTCGATCCGACGGAGCCGTACGTTGGGTACGGCGGACTGCCCAACGCGGACGGCGTTGTGCAGCTCGATGCGTCGGTCATGCATGGCCCGACAAAACGCGCCGGTGCGGTGGCCGCGCTCGAAGGCGTGCGCACGCCGTCGTTGGTGGCCAAGGCGGTGATGGAGTTGACCGACAATCACCTGCTGGCGGGCCAGGGCGCCCAGAGCTTCGCCCGCAACGTGGGCTTCACGATCGAGCCCGATCTCAACACTGAATATTCGAGGCGCGAATGGCTGGCGTGGAAGCGTCGGACGGACAGCGCGAGCTATCCCGATCCGGTACGGCGGCCGCCGGGTGGCGGCAATGAGGATCCGGTCACGTCCGCGCTGACGTTGCACATGCATGGTACCATCCATTGCAGCGGAGTGAATGCGCGGGGAGACGTCTGCGGCCTCACGTCCACCAGCGGGCGTGCATTCAAGATTCCGGGGCGGGTTGGCGATTCCCCGATTCTTGGGGCGGGATTGTATGTGGACGGTTCAGTGGGCGCCGCGGGATCGACGGGCCGCGGCGAGGCGAACTTGTTCAACCTCACGTCATATCTCATCGTCGAAGGCATGCGCGCCGGGAAGCACCCAAAGGACGCCGGGCTGGCCGCGCTCCAACGCATCAGGGAGAACACGGTCGAACCGCGGCTCCTCAAGCCGGACGGTAACCCCAACTTCAACATCCTGTTCTACATCGTGAATGCCCGCGGCGAGCATGCCGGATGCGCGATGTACGGCGAAGACCCGGGTGAACGGGGATGGGCCGGGCAGACGACCACGCAATTCGTGAAGTACAGCGTGTGCGACGAGCGTGGCCCCCGCATGGAGAACTGCGTCGGACTGCTCCCGGGGACCGCGTCGAGCTGAAATCGTTCGACCGAATGGCCTGACGAGGCGTGCGGTCGGATAGATTGAGGCCGGACATTCACGGTACTGAATGACTGCTGACATCACGCCCGACCAGCACTCCGCGCCCCGGACGACGTTCGCCCTTGTGGCAACGCTCGTGATCTGGGGCGCGCTGGCAGGCGCGCATGGGGAGCTCGCCGCGCGGGCGCTGCTGATGGTGAAGACGCCGGTGTTGCCGTCGAGCTTTCACTTCAATCCGATGGCCCTGGCCGTTGGTCCGCTGGTCAACGTGCCCATTTTTGCGGCGGCGGTCCTGCTGGTGGTACTGGTCGCCCGGGTGTTGCGGCCGGGTCGCGTCTTTCAGGCGGTCGTACTGGTGGTGCTCACGCTGGCGGCGTTCGAGGTGGCACTGACTACGCGCCGCGTACACGTCGCCGCGCTCTTCATTCTTGCGGCGGGTCTGGCGTCACTGGTGACCCGGCTCGTCGTCAGGTTTCCACGCGGGAGCCTGCTGGTGGCGAAGGTAACGGCCGTGGTGATGTCGCTCGCCGCCGGCATTGGCGGCGCGTGGGTATCGATGCGGCCGTCGTTCGACGAGGCGCGCGGCCTGCGGGCGCTGGCGGCGGCGCCCGCCGGTGTGCCTAACGTCGTGGTCCTCATCCTCGACACGGTTCGCGCGATCGAACTCGGGATATACGGGAATCCGCGACCCGTGACGCCGAAGATCGACAGCATTGCCCGGAACGCGATCCGCTTCGACTTCGCGTACTCAACGGCGCCGTGGACGTTGCCCAGTCATACGACGATGCTCACGGGCCGTTATCCGCATGAAGTCTCCTCCGACTGGTCCTCGCCATACGATGGTGCCCACCCGCTGCTGAGCGAAGTCCTGCGCGACCATGGCTATGCCACCGCCGCGTTCGTGGGCAACATGGTGTACCTCCACCGCCGCTGGGGCCTCAACCGGGGGTTCCTTCGCTACGAAGAGTATCAGCTCGACCAGACCGTACTTGCCACGACATCCAACCTTTCCGCGCTGCTGGTTCGTTGGCTGAACACCGGGAGCCGACAACGCGTGCGCGTGAAAGGCGCCGATGCCTCCACGCTTCGCGGCCGTTTTGGCCGCTGGCAACGTTCGCTGGGCGAGCGCCCCTTCTTCGCTTTCATCAACCTCTTCGATGCGCACGCTCCCTATGGGGCACCGGCACCGTTTGATACGATGTTCATTGGCCGCCGGCCCGGGTTTTCTGAAATCGACGACTGGAGCCAGCGCGACAGCGTCGAAAACGACGAGCTGCGCACGGGGTATCAGCAGTCGCTTGCGTGGCTCGATTCGCAGGTCGGCCTGCTCGTGGACGACCTGCGGCAGCGGGGCGTGCTCGATCGCACGTTACTGGTCATTACGTCCGACCACGGTGAGGATTTCGGTGAACATGGATTTTCGGGACATGGCGGCGGACTCTTCGCGACGCAGACTCGCGTGCCGTTGCTCGTCGTTCCGCCGGGATGGCGCGGCGCACGTACAGTGAACGAATACGTGACGTTACGGGATCTTGCCGCCACCATCGGCGAAGCGGCCAGCCTCCGCGAGGGCACATTTCCGGGGACCAGCCTTCATCGCTTCTGGCCGCCGGCGCGGCCGGCGTCGTCGATTCCGTCGCCGATCCTGACCGAGGTCTCGCGCGACCCGAAACTTCAGTCGTGGTACCCGGCGTCCCGCGGATCGCTCAGGAGTATCGTCACGGACGGACTGGCGTACACGCGAGTGCTGGGGGACAGCACGGGTGAATGGCTGTTCGACCTCGTTCGCGACCCGATGGAACAGGTGGATGTCGCGGCCGACCCCGCGTACGCCGGCCGCTTGGTTTCGCTGCGTGCAGCCATGGATGCCGCCATTGCGGGAACCGGGTCGATGGATCGCCCTCCGCGGTAGATGCCGACGCTTCATCTTATTTCCGGGCTACCCGGTTCCGGCAAGACGACGTACGCCTTGCGCCTCAAGGACAACGCCGGCGCCGTGCTGTATTGCCTGGACCGTTGGCTGATCACGCTTTTCGGGCGTTATGCGCTCGCCGATGTCGGCCTCGACGAACACACCCGCCGCGTCCTTGCCTGCCGGGAGCTGATCCGTGAATCCGCGACCGAATTCCTGGCACGCGGCATCGACGTCATTCTTGACGACGGCTTTTTCTATCGTGAGCACCGGATGCAGCACGTGGCGTTCGCACTCGAAACGGGCGCGCGCGCGACGATCCATCTCGTGGATACGCCGCTCGAGGTCGTACGCCGGCGTCTCGAGCGACGAAACGCCGATCTCCCGCGCTACAACTTCTACATCGAGCCGGCGATACTCGATGACTTCCTGGGGATGTACCAGCGGCCGACGCCTGACGAAGGGGCGGAGATCGTCACGGTCACGGGTGCGCTGGAGCGGGACGCCGATGGACTGGCGACCCGCCCGCCGGCGGCGCCCTAACGAGTAAAGGCGTCCCGCTCGTCGCGCGTGACGGCTACATGCAGCCGCAACAGGCCGTGCTCGTCCCGGCGCAGTGTGTATGTGGACCATTCCTCGCCGCTTTCACTCCCCTTCGAGTTGTACTGCGGCCATCGCACGTCCACGAGAGCGATGCGGTCGGTGAGCCATTCCACCCGCTGTATCTCACCATGGGTGTCGATGATGCCGCGTTCGGCGTAGTGCCGGCGCGCGTCGGCAAACATGCGCTCGAGCTCACCGCGGTCCACGACCATCTGCACGGCATCGTCACCGATCAGGACGGCCGGGAGTGCCCACAGTCCGGCCGCCGCCTTTCCGTTTCCTGATGTCAATGCCCACGCCAACCGATCCAGGAACTCCTGAACGTCAGGCTCTTCGCGAGCCGCGGTCAGGGTCGAGGAGGTCACGAGGGCGGAAGTCGTATGCGACATGGCGTCTCCCGTGAGGTGGTTACCTGGTAGTACCCCCGGCGCCGCATAAGGCCGCGAACCCGGCGGTAGCGGCGCGCCGGCCCTGCGCAAAACGCTGACCCCGCTCGTCAGGCGGGCGCTACCGAAGGCGACTCTGCGGCCGTGCGGTGTATCCTCCGCCAACGACTGACACGAACGGCGCGACGCCCGGCCAAATCCGCGCCGGCCGCGCCC
>CBIHMX010000300.1:0-4183 GCA_966211115.1 uncultured Gemmatimonadaceae bacterium
ATTGACGATTGACGATTGACGATTGGCGATGACGATTGGGTCAATCGTTAGGTGATACCTTTCACGTGGCCTTGTCCCTGAGAGCCGCCCATCGAGGATCGACGTCCGGCTCACAGTTGCACGGGCCGAGGTTCAAGTCGGCGCCGCATTTCAGGCAGAGACCCTTGCAGTCCTCGCGGCACAGCGCAAAGCCTGGCGCCGCGAGCAACCACTGTTCCCGCAGGGCTGGACGAAGATCTACCATCGTCGCCCGCGGTTCCAGCATATAGACATCCGAATCGTCCGACTCTTTGTCGGTCGCGTCGGCAAACAGCAGGTGGAGTTCCTCATCGACCTTGGCGCTCGCCGGCCCGAGGCAACGCCGGCACTCCTCTTCGACCTCACCGGACATGCGTCCGCTGAAGTAAAAGCGCTCCTCGCCGGCACTGGAGAGCCGGCCCGTAACGAGCAATCCGTCGGCCGGTCGTGGATCGTCAGCCAGCCAGATTGGATCATCGGAAGCCAGCTTTCCATCAACGCGAGCGGCCTTCGTCTCGAGGGACGATCGGTCGAAGGACAGCATGGAAGCCACGCAATCTAGACCCGTCCGCGACGCGGGTCAAGTTGCTACGGGACGGTAACTTAGGTTGGCTCGTTGACCTCCCTGATCTTGCGGCCACCCCGCGCCGGCCGTTCAGTCAGTATGGGCTCCACGCTATGTGTCCATGGATGAGCTACCATACTCGGACAGCCTGTCACGATTCGAACTACCTGCGGAGTGCGAACTCGACTACCGCCAGCGTCCCGTTGACCAGCGTTCTCACTCCCACAAGAAAGTCCTTACCAACCTGCTGAATTTCCACGTCGGAAGGCACCGACGCCTCCGCAATCTCGCGCCCATTGCGGTCGACCACGATGAACTCCTGCGGCGCGTTGGGCGCCAGGTCGAATCGCCGAAGCCAGATCTCGCCATCAGGACCGGGCACCGCCGCGGACACCCACGGGAGTGTTCTCGGGAGGAGCGACCGGTCAAACATCGCATTGACCCGCACGCTGTCGAGCGGCCGCACAGCCTCTGCAACTGCCTGGTTTCGTCGATCTGCAAAACTTCTGGCATCGAACGGACGCGGAGATCCAGAAAGCTGTGCCGATGTCACCAACGTTGCGGTCGGGCTGAAGGAATGCAGCGTCCCATCCTTCGCATTGACGATCCACACCAACTCACCTGAAGCGACGACAAATGTCATCGGCGCGAAGGGATAGCCGTACAGCATCGTCGCCAGTGGTCCTCCCGGCCATGCATGGGCGAAGGTCCATCGCGACACGACCGGGTCCATCCAACTCACCACTGCCGAATCCTGAGAGCTGACTGACAACACGCCATAGGTTCCCATTACCGGAAACAGTTGCCCGGTTTGCGGTGCGCTCCGGATGGCGCGTATACCGCTACGCCGCACGAGATACTGGCCGCTCGACAGGCGATCGATGACAACCACGGACGATCCACCGAGCACGTCGGGACCCACGTGCCCAGCATAGCCGCCGGTCTCACTGAACAAATCGATTCCCGAAGGCGAGGAGGGTGGTTGTCCAAAAGCCAGCACGGTGTCCCGAAACGAACTCAGTGCAAACCGCCCCGGCATTTCGCCGGGGCCGTGGCCCTTTCGCGCCAACTGTCTGGCGACACCGCCGTCGCGCTCGAATACGCGGATTATCCCAAGTGTGGGATCGCCTACGACCAGTCGACCACTCGCCAGTCGTCGCACCAACGCGCTACCGAACTGTCGTTCTGGTGATCCGTTGTCCTCCAGGATCACCGTCGGTGCAGCGCTCAATTCATAGTGTCGCAGCACCGAACCGGGTGGCTGCGCGGCAGCCACACTAACAGCCCCGCCGATCACACCCAGAAGGCAAGTGCTGGTCAGCGTCACAGGTGACTCGATGAGGGCCGGTGATGCTGCGATGCCGCGTTCAGGCGATCAGGTCCGCGGCGGCAAAGAAGAACCCCGCTTCGCGGTCCGCGTTTTCATCGGAATCGGATGCGTGAATCGCGTTCCGTTCCTTCGACTCGGCGTAGAGCTTCCGCACCGTGCCCGGCTCAGCCTGGGCAGGATCCGTAGCGCCGATGACGCGACGAAGCTCGGCGACGGCATCCGCGCGCTCCAGGACGATCGGCATGCACGTGCCGCTGGTCATGAACGACACGAGCGACCCATAGAACGGACGCTCCTTGTGAACCTCGTAAAAGGCCTGCGCTTGCGCCGTCGACAAGTGCATAACGCGGGCGGCGATGACCTTGAAGCCGGCGTTCTCGAGGTGGGCGATGATCTTTCCCGCCTTGCCCGCGTTGAAGGCGTCAGGCTTGATGATGGTCAGCGTGCGATTCATTTCGAATTGGTTTAAAGTCGTTCCTTGACGAGTTCCACGAAGTCCATGGGCCGAGCCGCTACGCCAATTCCGGCCGCGCGGAACGCCTCGATCTTCTCCGCCGCCGTGCCTGACGAGCCGCTGATGATCGCGCCGGCGTGGCCCATGCGGCGGCCCGGAGGAGCCGTCTGGCCGGCGATGAACCCGACCACCGGCTTCTTCATCTTCTCCTTCACATAACGAGCGGCGTCCTGTTCGTCTGTCCCGCCGATCTCCCCCATCATGCACACGACCTTCGTGTCAGGATCGGCCTCGAACGCGGCCAGGCAATCGATGAAGTTGGTGCCGTTGATCGGGTCACCACCGATCCCGACACACGTCGTCTGGCCGAGACCGGCGCGGGTGAGCTGGTAAACCACCTCGTAGGTCAGCGTGCCCGAACGGCTCACGATGCCAACCGGCCCGGGCTTCACGATACGCGCGGGAATGATGCCGACCTTCGACTGACCGGCCGTGATCAGGCCCGGGCAGTTGGGTCCCAGCAATCGCGCGCCCTTCTCCTGCACGAACGGCGCTGCCCGCGTCATATCGAGCACGGGAACGCCTTCGGTGATGGCGACGATGAACTGCACGCCCGCATCGGCCGCTTCCATAACGGCGTCGGCCGCGAACATTGGCGGCACATAGATCACCGACGTATTCGCACCGGTCTGGCTCACGGCATCAGCGACCGTGTTGAACACCGGCACCTTTCCTTCGAACTTCTGGCCGCCCTTGCCCGGCGTCACGCCGGCCACGACCTGGGTGCCATACTCCATCATCTGCTTCGTGTGGAATGAACCGTCACGGCCGGTGATGCCCTGCACCACCAGCTTCGTGCTCTTGTCGATGAAGATGCTCACGCGGCCTTTCCTCCGGTCGCGAGGGCCACCGCCTGCTTCACCGCTTCGTCCATGTCGCTCGACGCCTTGAAGCCATTTTCATTCAGGATCTTCATCGCGATTTCTTCGTTGGTCCCGGTGAGCCGGATGACGATGGGCACCTTGAGCGGATTTGCCTTCGTCGCGGTCACGATGCCGTTCGCCACGTCATCGGTGCGGGTGATGCCGCCGAAAATGTTGAACAGGATTGCCTTCACGTTAGGATCGGCTGTGATGATCTTGATCGCGGCGATCACCTTCTCTGGCGACGACGAGCCGCCGATGTCGAGGAAGTTCGCCGGGTCTCCGCCGTAGTACTTCACCAGGTCCATCGTCGCCATGGCCAGGCCGGCGCCGTTGACGCAGCAGCCGACGTTGCCATCAAGCTTGATGAACGTGAGGTTCGCCTTCCGCGCCTCGACCTCGCCCGGCGCCTCCGCCGTCTCGTCGCGCAAAGCAGCAATAGCCGGGCGCCGATCGAGCTCATTGTCATCGATCGACATCTTGGCATCGAGCGCCACGACGTCGCCGGCCGGAGTCACGACCAGCGGGTTGATCTCCGCCAGGGAACAGCCACTCTGCACGAACGCCGTGTAGAGCTGCTGCATGATCTTCGCGGCGGCGCGCGCCTTGGCGAGGTCGTCGTAGAGGAAGAAGCCGAGTCGCATCGCCTGGTACGGCTGCAATCCATAACGAGTATCGACCGGCAGCTTGAGGATCTTGTCCGGCGTTTTTGCCGCGACCTCCTCGATGTCGATGCCGCCGGCGGGGCTCACCATGAACACCGGCTTCCGGCTGGCGCGGTCCATGATGATTCCCACGTATGCTTCGCTGGCGATGTCGGCGGCGTCGGTGACGAGGACCTTCTCCACGGTGAGGCCCTTGATCTGCATGCCGAGGATCGCGCTCGCCTTCTC
>CBIHMX010000301.1:0-4178 GCA_966211115.1 uncultured Gemmatimonadaceae bacterium
GCGCGCCAGGTCATTCGGAAACTGGTCGAGCGCCGGCGACACCTCGGGACAGTGTTTTCGCACTTCAGCCAGAAAGTCACCGACGCGCCACACGAAGATCCCGGAGTTCCAGAGGCAACCCTCGCGCACCATGGCTTCGGCGCGGTCGGCCGTTGGCTTTTCCACGAACTGCGCCACCCGCCGTGCGCGTGACGAGTCAAGCGGTTCGCCGGGGCGGATGTAGCCGTAACCGGGGTCCGGTCGGGACGGGACAACACCAACCGTGACCAGCGAATGCGAGCGTTCAGCGATGTTCGCCGCCTGTATCAGCGCCGAGCGAAATCCCTCGGCGTCGGCCACCGCCCAATCGGCGTGAACGCTGATCATGACTGCATCGCTACCGCCGGAGCGCTCGATCTGTGCCGCCGCCCAGGTCAGCGCCGCCGCCGTGCCGGCCGGACGCGGCTCGGCGACGATGTTCGCTTCCGGAATTTCCGGTGCCAGCGCGCGAATCGGCTCGACCAGCGAGGCATTGGTCAGGATGAGCGTGTGCCGCGCATCGCATAACGGCGCCATGCGATCCAGCGAATCGCGCAGCAACGGACGTTCGCTCGCGAGTGGCAGCAGTTGCTTCGGCCGGTCCGCCGTGCTGACCGGCCAGAATCGCGATCCCACGCCTCCCGCGAGGATCACGCACCAGACATCAGCCTTCTTTCCTGTGCCCTGCGGCCCGTGACCTCCGGCCCCTGGCCTAGTCCCTGACATCTGGCTCGAACTTGATTCCGGCCAGTTCCGCCGTGCGATAGAGGAGCCGTTTGGGACTGAACGGCTTGGTCATGAAGTCGGTCGCGCCCAGCGTCATTGCGCGTTCCCGCTGCGTGTCATTCCCGGCCGCGGTCAGGATCACGCACGGCAATTCCTTCGTACGGTCATCGGCTCGCATGCGCGCCAGCACTTCGAGGCCCGAGACGTGCGGCATCATCAGGTCGAGCCAGACGACCTTCACGTCCTTTTCCCGGTCGAGTGCCTCCAGCGCCTCGATGCCGTCGTAGGCAAGGGTTACCCGGAACGGGCCCTGCTCCAGCTTCATCTGGATGATGCGGCCCACGTGGGGTTCGTCATCGACCACGAGGACGTGCGTCCGATCCATCAGTTGGGATTCCATCACACGAGTGAGGCGATGTTGGCGCGGTGACGACGCAGGTCATAGAGCAGTGCGCCGAGGTTAGCACCGGGATGGACGATCAGGAGCAGCAGGGCGTCGGCCGAAACCGCTGAGATCACGGCGTGACCGCGCTCGAATTCCACGACTGTTGTGATGTGTGAGCCGTGCCCGGAAGCCTGCCCGATCTTTTCGGCGGCGGCGGCGATGGCGGGCGTGAGCGCCGCAAGGTGTTCGCCGTCGAGGTCCCCACTGGTCCGGGTGTCTATCAGGAGACCATCCCGTCCCAGAATGACCACGGCCTCGACGCCTTCGCGTTGCGCGAGGGCCCGTACGAGGTCGTGAATGGTGGGCAATAGCGACTCCGTCGTTGTTGTGCGAACGGTAATTGGGGACAGGATGAAGTCAAGCGAGCAATCGCTTGAAGTATCACACGTTAGGAGGTTACTGTTCGCCGTGATCCTCAACTCGATTTCCGGGATTTTTGCGCGTCCAGGCCTGCGTCGGATTGCGCTCATGGCGGTCGCGACGTCAGCCGTTGCCATCGCGGCCTGCGACGATCCCTTTGCGCCGCGTGCGACGACGTCGGTGCGGACGGACAGCTTCATCGTGTACTCGGTCTCCGAGACACCAGTCAACGTGCCGGCGGCGTTCAACATCGTCTTTTTCACGCCGCTGCGACTCGAGCCCACGTATGGCTTCGATCTCGTCTTCGATATCACTGAAGAGAACAAGGTCGAGTTGATCCCGGTCACGCTGATCGGTGGCGCCATTACGGCGGGTCGCCGGGTCGGTCTGCAGGAGATCACCGGCGCATACGATGCGGTCACGCGCGCCCCGACCGGCGGCTACAAATACGACTCCACGCTGACACTCGATATCGGTGGCGCCGCCCTGGTCGAGCTGCAGACCGATGTCTGTCAGTTCCAGTCGTCGCAGCTCGTCTACGCGAAGCTGCAGATCAAGGCGATCGACCCGGTGGCGCGCACGATTGTCTTCAGGATCACGTACGATCCGAACTGCGGCTTCCGGTCGTTCCTGCCCGGGGTCCCGACGAACTAGGGAATCGGGAATCGGGAATAGGGAATCGGGAGTGGCGACGCGTTGCGCCCGACTATTTACTGCTAGAATTCGATTCCCGATTCCCGATTCCCCATTCCCTTTACGTAAATGCACGACGCCCGGGTCTTCCGCGAGCAGGTAGACGTGCTGCGGGACGCCATGCGCCGCCGCCAGAAGCTGGATGAACTCGCCCCCCTCATCGACCAGGGGATTTCGCTCGAGTTGGAACGGCGAACGGTCATCCAGGCGGTCGAGGAACGGAAAGCGGCGCGCAACGCCAACTCGCAGGAAGTGGCGCGACGGAAGAAGGCGGGGCAGCCCGCCGATGAACTGATCTCGTCGAGCCGCGAACTCGGCGACGAGATACAGCGCCTCGAGTCCGAACTGGCCACCGCCGAGGCGTCGCTGCGCGACATCCTGCTCGGCATGCCTAACGTCACGCTGCCGGACGTGCCCGAGGGTGGCGAGGAAGCCAACAAGGTTGTTCGCACCTGGGGCGAGCCTCGCCCCGCGGACAGCGTCAAGCCACACTGGGAAATCGGCGAGGCCAAAGGCCTTATCGACCTGGCTCGCGGCGCCAAGATCAGCGGATCCGGGTTCATCGTGTTCCGCGGGCTGGGGGCGCGCCTGACGAGGAGCCTGATCAACTTCTGCATGGACATCCACTTCCGTGAGCACGGCTACGAGGAAGTCTGGCCACCGGTGATCGTGAACCGCGCCTCGATGATCGGCACCACGCAGTTGCCGAAGTTCGAGGAGGACATGTACGCGTTGAGGGACGAGGACCTGTTTCTCATACCTACCGCCGAAGTGCCCGTGACCAACCTCTATCGCGACGAGATCGTCGATGGCGCGACGCTCCCCCGCGGGTTTGTCGCGTACAGCCCCTGTTTCCGCCGTGAGGCGGGTGCCGCCGGGAAAGACACACGAGGCCTGCTGCGCGTCCACGAGTTCGACAAGGTCGAGATGGTTCGTTACTGCACGCCGGAGCAGGGGGACGAAGAACACGAGAAACTGACGCGCCACGCCGAGACGTTGCTCGAACGCCTTGGACTTCCGTATCGCCGCGTGCTGCTCGCCGCCGGCGACACCGGGTTCGGCGCCGCACGGTGTTACGATCTCGAGGTGTTTGCGCCAGGCGCTGGGAAGTGGCTGGAAGTTTCTTCCTGCAGCACGTTCGTCGATTTCCAGGCACGGCGCGCGAACATCAGGTATCGGCCTGCGGCGGGCGAGAAGCCGCGGTTCGTCTACACGCTCAACGGTTCAGGCCTCGCGTTTCCGCGCATCATCGCCGCGATCCTCGAGCACTATCAGCAGGACGATGGGTCGGTCTCCGTCCCGGAGGTACTGCAACCGTACATGGGCGTGACCGCGTTATGAGGAACGCAATGGCGTCAGACTCGATTGCTGCGACGTGCCGAACGACGCTCGCGCAGCCAATCGAGTCTGCCCCCGTTGCCTGAGCCATGCGCCGGAGCCTGCTCGTCATCGTCATGGTGCTGGTTGCGCTGCTGCTGGGTTCCTACGTCCTCTTCACCCAGCGCGTCGTCGCCGAACTGAGGCAGGAAGCCGAGCGGACGAGCGAAATGTTCGGTGAGGTGCTGGCGGCGCAGGACCCTAACGTGGACGCCGCCTCGGCGCTGCTCGAGCTGGCGAATGACATCCGCGAATCCGGCGTGCCGATGATCGTGACCGACGCCGCCGGGAATCCCACGGCTACGGCAAACCTGCCGTTCGATCACGACGACCCTCGCGCTCGCGAATGGATCCTCCGGCTCGACGGGCAGAACCGGCCCATCGTCGCCCGGGGGCTGGGCACAAACCAGGTGATCCACTTCGGGCACACGCCCCTCGTCCGCGGCCTGCAGATCATTCCCATGATGCAGGTCGCGTTTCTTGTCCTGCTGCTGGCGGCGGGTGCATACGCCGTGACCACGCGTGCGCGCGCTGACCGGGAGCGCGTCTGGGCCGGCAT
>CBIHMX010000302.1:0-4170 GCA_966211115.1 uncultured Gemmatimonadaceae bacterium
ACATGCGGATGATCCCGATCGGTGCGTCGATGTCGCTGTCGTTCGTGCCGACGACACCGGGCAACTGGGTCTTCCATTGCCACTTCGCGACGCACATCAACGAACAATCGAGCCTGCACGGCGCCGACGCTCATGTCGCGACCGACCGGGCCAACCAGGACATGCCGGCGCACGATCGCGCCGGCGGACACACGATGCGTGGTCTCGTCATCGGGATGCACGTGACACCGGCGCCCGGCTACGTCGAGCCAAATCCAGCCGATCGCCGCCAGATCGACCTGCTCATCCAGAAGCGGCCGAACGCGCTGCAGGGCGGGCAGACTGCATACGGGTTCCTCGTACAGAACGGCACGGAAACGCCGAAGCGCGATTCCATCCAGATTCCCGGTCCCGTGCTCGAACTCCGGCGTGGCCAACCGGTACGGATCCAGGTACGGAACAACCTCGACGATGAACAGAGCGGCGTGCACTGGCACGGCCTCGAAATCGAGAGTTTCCCCGATGGGGTCGCCGGATTCAGCGGCATTGGCCAGAAAATCATGCCGCCGATCGAACCGGGTGGCACGTTCGCCGCCGACTTCACGCCGCCGCGCAGCGGAACGTTTCCGTACCATTCACACTTGCACGAGCTGCGACAGATCGGCTCGGGCATGTACGGCGCCATCATCGTGACCGACGCGCCGCGCGATACCACGTAGGATCACTAAGTCGTCGCCGGAGGCGGCGGATTGCCCTTGATCTAAAACCAGGGCACGAACTACCTGCTCCTCAACGGCAGCACGACTCCGCGCCCGCTGACCATGACCGTGGGTGACACCAACCGGGTCCGGGTCGTGAGTATCCACGCCGATCTCGCGCTGAACTTCCGGTTAGGCAGCGATTCAGCTACGTCCCACTGGACGCCGATCGCCGTCGATGGCGCGGACCTGCCGCAGGCCCTCACCACGAGCACGCTCGCCCGCGTCCGCATGGGTCCGGGCGAGACGGCTGACTTCAACGTCGTCCCTGAACACCCCGGCCGATTGGATCTCGAAGTATGGATCGACGGCGGCCAGCGCGTGGTGCTCCCGGTTCAAGTGAGGCCACGGAAACCATGACGCTCCGATCGATGCTCGTCCTGGCTACGGTGCTGTCGAGCCAGGCCATTCACGCCCAGGATCCGCGACCGAACATCGTCCTGATGTTCCCCGACAACCTCGGCTGGGGCGAAGTCGGCGCGTACGGCGCGGTTCGCGGTGTCCCAACGCCGAACATCGATAGTATTGCCGCGCAAGGGATCCGACTCGACAACTTCAACGTCGAATTTTCCTGCACCGTGTCGCGGGCCGCGCTCCTCACCGGTCGTTATGCGATCCGCGCCGCCGCCACCCAGGGCGCAGGCATCACGCAGTGGGAGATCACGATCGCGGAAGCGCTCAAGTCGCGCGACTACATGACCGCGCTGTTCGGCAAGTGGCACCTCGGTGGATCGAACTGGATCAATGGTCGCACGCCGATCAACCAGGGGTTCGACGAATGGTACGGCATTCCGAACACCAGCAACGAAGCGCAGTGGACGACGTCGCCGAGCCTCGATCCCAATCCGGCCGATTCGTCTTACATCTGGGAGCAGAAGGCTGGAGAGGCGCCGCGAAGAGTGAAGGTGTTCGACCTCGACTCGCGAAGGACGCTCGATCGTGAAGCCGCGCTCAAAAGCGTCGATTTCATGGAACGCAGCGTGCGCGCACAACGCCCGTTTTTCCTGTTCTACCCGATCACGCAGGTGCACTTCCCCACCCTGGCGCATCCCGACTTCGCGGGGAAGACCGGCGCCGGCGACCTGGGCGACGCCATGGCCGATGTCGACTACAACGTCGGCCTCATCCTCCAGGCCCTGAAACGGCTGGACATCGATCGCAACACGTTCGTCATGTGGTGCACCGACAACGGCGCCGAGGGGCGTCGTCCGTGGCGGGGCAGTTCGGGACCGTGGCGCGGCTTCTATAATACGGTCATGGAGGGTGGCATCCGTACGCCGTGCGTGATGCGTTGGATCGGCCGCATTCCCCGGTGGCAGGTATCGAACGAACTCGTCCACGAGCTCGACATCTTCCCGACGATCGCCGCCGCCACCGGCGCCACCGTTCCCACTGATCGCGCGTTCGACGGGATCAACATCCTTCCCTTCCTCGAGGGCAAGCGCGCGACCTCAGGCCGCGAAAGCGCCCTGTATTTCACCGGCTCACAGGTGCGGGCCGTGAAGTGGAAGGACTGGAAGTTCCATTACGCGTTCATGCCGGAACCGCGCATAACGGAACCGCCCTTGATGCGGCTGTTCAACCTGCGCTCCGACCCGCGCGAAGAGTCCGACATCAAGGATGCAAATCCGTGGGCACTCGGTCATTTCGACGCGCTTATCGCTGACTTCACGCGCAGCACGCAGACCTTCCCTAACGTGCCGGCCAACGCGCGTGATCCCTACACCCCTCCGCCTCGGAGATAGCTCCAGTGAGGTCAACGCCTGACGAACGTCGTCCGCAGAACCGCGTCGCCGCGCCTGGTCTCGAGCAGCAGCGTCCTGGGTGATTGAAGCGTCAAGATCTGTTGAACCTCGCCACCGCTGCTCACGCCCGGTGGCGTTGGAAACGTTGTCGTAATGGCCAAAGCACTGTCTCGCCACACGGCGCGCGAACGCAGCACCGATTCGGCGTGGCTCAGCATAATCCTGTTGCGTGTTTCAGAGCCGTCGAGTGCAAACGTGAACGACAGCCTTGGCTGCAGGTCGTAGGTCCCGAAGAACACGTATTCGACAACGAGCCGATTGGCTTCCTGGCGGATCGTGAGCGGCGAACCCCAGCCACTACCGGGATTTCCCACGCGAAAGCCGGCGTCACCGACCGATGCCACAGATCGTTGTTCGGCTGAGTCACTACGCACCCACTCTCCCGAAAAGTCCGGACGCTGAGCATGCCCAGCGGACGCACACAACAGGGAGAGCGCACTAACGCCAATGAGAAATGTTCGCCTCGGGGAGTGTTCACCCATCAGAACCTCCAGAGCCGGTTGAGCTTGAAAACGAGCGCGCGGTTCTTCAATCCACGAACCGGCGGCGCGGGCGTAAACCCGTCAGCCGTCGTGTCCCGTTCGTCGGTGTAGACGAGAAACAGCTCACTGCCCGGCGCATACTCCCAGCGGAACCGGAGGTTCGTGCTGAACGCGCGATCGGCGGAATTGTACTGCAGCAAGGCACTGGCGAACATGAGCGGCGAGAAGCCGTAATCCACGCGCGTCCGCACGAGCCGGCTGGTGAAGGTCGCGGCCGGCAGCGAGATCCGGGTCAGCGAAAACGTCGGCTCGACCGACAATTGCTTCAGCACCGAGATCCGGCCACCGGAGGTCATCGGCCCCGGGCCTAACGTGATACTCCTGATGGTGCCGTCGTAGTATTCGCCCGCCTGCACCGAGATGGTGCCGGAGACGGTCCGATGTGCGCCGAACGTGAACGCGGCATTCACGGCGTCGAACGCATACGCGCCGGACGCGATCGCGACCGGAGAGCCCGATGGCGTGAACGGCAGGTCGAGAAACTCGTAGTCGCGGATGATGTCGAGCTGGAACTGGTCGCTGCTGTTGAACTCCGTTCCAAAGCGGCCGGTCCAGACCCGCGCCTCGATCGCGCCGGCGCCTGTTTCGACGTATTCACCCTGGGCGCCGAACGTGAACTTGCGAACGCTTTTCAGTCCGGCTGGGCGAGGGCTGAAGCGCAGTTCACCGAAGGTCCGGTTGATGTCTGCACGGCGAAGAAACCCGACCTCGGGCCGGAAGTTGGCGCCGATCGACAGGAATTCGGCACGCGCGCCATACCGATCGGTGCTGTAGTCGGCGCGCGCCTGCCAGGACTGGTCATCGCCGGTCAAACCGGTCGTCTCTGTTCTCGCCCAGTACGAACCGACGCTGAAGTCCTGCGAGATGGAGAACGCGCCGTCAACGCCGTACGCCTGGTTCGAGCCTGTTCCGCTCGACGCCACCGAGCGATTGGTGGCCATTACTCCGATGGCGCTGCGCGCGAACACGTCTCGCTTGAGTCGCAGGACCGTGAAGTTGGTCGGGTCCGTCTGCGACACCGTTTCCCGCCCGGTCTGGATGTTCATCAGGCCGATCGCATACGGCCCCACTTTCCCCGTGAGCCGA
>CBIHMX010000303.1:0-4168 GCA_966211115.1 uncultured Gemmatimonadaceae bacterium
ATCGCGGAACTTCCGACAGTGCCAGCGTCGCCACGAGTCGCACTTGGGCATCTGCGTCGGAGAGGAGGGCGTTCGACACCGTGTACTCGACCGGCCACGGCGACCCCCGGTCCGGCAGGATGCCTGACGAGAGCATGTCCGTCAGCAACTGCGAATCGCGCGGCAGCATCTGCAGCGCTGCGCGCCGCACCGAGGCCGCCGGATGCCGGAGGGCGTTTCGTGCCGCCGTCATCGCGTCCGCGTTGCTGGCCAGGGCGCCCAGCCCGTGCAGCGTCCACAGCGCGTGCAGCACGCCGGCGTTCAGGCCGAGCGAGTCGACGGTGTGGTCTCCAGCGCGGCGAATGAGCGCGGGAATGGCGTCGGTCGCCTTGCGCTCGACCAGCAGCCTTTGCGCGGTATGCCGCCAGAACAGGTTGTCGTCGTCCAGCGCGGCCACGAGCTGAGCCGGCGTGGCGGTGTCCAGCCGCTTCGGCGCTGCCGGACGAGCGCTGTCGTAGACGATCCGATAGATGCGGCCATGCAGCCGGTCACGGTTAGGCGTCTCGTACGCCTGTCCGGGGCCGGTCTGGCAGCAGCCCATCATGTTGCGCGGTGTGGGATTGTGCTGCGCGACCAGCGTGTAGAAATCGGAAACCCACACGGCACCGTCGGGTCCGACCTTCACCTGCACCGGCGCCACCCACGCGTCCCGCGCCGTCATGAAGCTCCACTTGTTCTTCGCGCGAAACCCGCTGCCGTTGTCCCGCAGGTCGAACTGTCCGATGACGTGCGCCGTGGGCTCGGCGACGAACGCCGCGCGATTCCAGTATTCGCGGGGGAATGCCCGGGCCGTATAGATCTCGTGTGCCGCGCCGGCGGTATATCGCCCGAACTGGTCCACCTGCAAGATGTCGATCTGCGGAAAGACATCGAGCCGGTCCGCGATGTCGGGGAGCACCGGTTCGCGATCACCGATGCCGCGATAATAGCGAATCGGAATGTGCACGAAGTTGCTCGGCCGGCTGTTCGCCGTCGAGCCAAAGACGAATCCGTCTTCGGTGAACGCGACGCCCCACGTGTTGTTGCTCGTGCGCGCCACGTACTCCAGCGTGCTGATGTCGGTCGGGAAGCGGAAGTAGCCCGCGCCGAACTGCCCGCGCTCGTAGGTGACGTTGCCGACGGTGCCGCGGAACCCGTTGTAACCGACCGATCCCCACACCTGGTTGTCGAAGCCATAACGAAGGTTGCTGATGGCACCGTGTGTGTCGGTGCGCGGCCAGCCCGTAAAGAGAACCGTGCGCTCGTCCGCCTTGTCGTCGCCGTTCGTGTCCTTGAAGAACAGCATGTGCGGCGCCTGACCGACGATGAGTCCTCCGTTCGCGAAGACAAGGCTCGTCGCCAGATTCAGGCCGGTCGCAAAGACCTTCACGCGATCGGCGCGTCCGTCGCGATTCGCATCCTCGATGATCAGGATCCGGTCATGACCGGGCACTGAATCAGGGAGCACCGTATTCGGATAATCGTTCGTCTCGACCGCCCACATCCGGCCGCGGGCGTCCCACGTGAAGTCGATGATGTTGCCGATCATCGGCTCCGTCGCAAACGGCTCGGCACGGAAGTGCGGCCGCAGCGTCATCAACTTCAGGGACTCGACCGTAGACAATGCTGCCTGTGCGGTCGTAATGGCGGTGTCGAGTACGTTCCACGGAGCGGGCGGGCGCTTGTAGGTCGGCAACGGCACATCGAGCTTCACCTGCGGGGCTTCCGGATCGCGCGCGATCTGCGTCAACGCCCAGTCGCCAACCGTCCATCGGATTCCCTGCCCGACCAGTTGCTGGAACGCCTGGTTGCCCCACGTGCGCTGGTCATGTCCCCACGCCGTGTAGAAGACGCGGCCCTTCCCATACGTGCGCACCCACGTCCACGGCTCATCGTGCCCGTTCTCGCGCCGCACTTCGAGCACGGTGCGATTCACTGGATTGTGCTTGGTGTGGACGTAGGTCTCGTCCCATGACTCGATCACCGGTACGCCCGCGATCGCAGGATGGTCGCCGGCCACGCGAACCGCGCTGAACGTTCCCGTACCATGGCTCTTGAATGCCGCACCCACGAGGCGGATGAACTCCTCGGAGTTCTGGAATGACGCCGACGCACAGTGTAGCACGACAAGCCCACCGCCGTCGTTCACGAAACGCATCAGCGACGCGAGCTGCGCATCGCCAACGTTGAGGTGGTTGTTGTACAGCACCAGCGCCTGGTAACGATCCAGCTCGGAATCGTTCAGGTCATCGAGGTCGTCGGTGTAGAACAGGTCGATCCCGTTCCGCGCGAGTGCCGGAAGGATCTGTTGCGCGCGCTGTGTGGGCCGGTGGTGTCCATTGTCTCCAAGGAAAAGCACTCGGAGTCGCTGCGGCGTTCCTTGCTGCGGCACTGGTACATTATTCGCGCTGCGTGAGTGAGCACTTGTGGCCCCGGGTCCCATGGCCCAAGCTCCAAGCCCGATCAACATCGCAGCTGCGATTCGCTCCAGCTTTACCGCCTTGTATCCACCCCTGGCTCGATCACGCAAGTACATCACCCCGAAGATGAGTACGAGCAGTAGTGCGCCCGGCGCGACGTAACGGAAGGACTGCTGCCCGCCTGACGCTTCGGCGGGCTGCAGGATGCCGTTAGCCTCACCGACCAGCGGCTCGCCTGGAATGGCCGTGGCAACGATCGCTCGCAGTGCATTCGCCGACGCATCGTTGTGAATGCTGCCTGACGATTGATGCAGGGCCAGCGCGGTGCGGGTGGCGGCCAACGCATCTTCCACCTCGCGCTGCCGGAATCCGACCGCCGACAGGTCGGTCGTCGCCTGCGCGCGCGCAACGTGTGCCGGAAACTGCTGTTCCACACGCTGCAACACGCCTAACGTCGTTTCCGGCAGCGACTCGGCGAGGTACCGGTCGGCCAGTCGGCCCATCAGCGGCACGCCGACGGCGCCGGCCATGCCGAGTCCGATGCCGGCCGTCAGCACGATCCCTAACGAACCCGTGCGCGGGACCCGTTCGCTAACCACGCCCACCATGGTGGGAAAGAAGAAGGCGACGCCCCAGGCAAAAACGGTGGCGGCGCCAAATGCGGCCAGCGTCCCCTGCGCGAGGCTCAGCAGGAACAGGCCCGTGCCGGTCAACGTCGCCGCCGTGAGCAGCATGCCGGTCGGCGCCAGTCGCTCGACGAAATGCCCGGCGAGGGCGCGCAGCACGACCATCCAACCGCTGATCCACACCAGCACGAGGATGCCGTGCATGCCTCCCGCTTGCAGCACCGACGGTACCCACCGCATCGGACCGAGCTCCAACGATGTGGTGATCGCCATCATGGTGATCATCAGCAGGAAGAACGGGTTCGTCAGCGTGTAGCGGAACATCTCCCCGACGGGAATTCCCACCTGCGCGTTTTCCGTGCGAGGAAACGTCTGGGGCAACACCATCACGCCGTAGATGATGATCGGGATGTAGATCACCGCCAGCTGATACGGCCAGTGTCCGAACCGTCCGCCCCAGGTGGACAGCAACCAGCCGGCAATGCCGCCTAACACGAGGCCGATCGGGAAAAACGCGTGAAACCAGTTCAGCCGCTTCGTCTTTTCGTGCGGATAGAGCGCCGCGACCAGTGGATTGCCGGTCACCTCGATCATCCCGTTGCCGGCGGCCAACGTGGCCGCACCGGCCATGAGCATCCAGAATGCCGAGGGATCGCCGACGCGCGTGACCGCGGCGATCATGAGCGTGATCCCGATGAGATGACCGGCGAAAGCGAGGCGGGCGCCGTTCTTGAGGCCGAATGCCTCGAGCAGTGGCCCCATCACCAGCAGCGAGATCGCCATGCCCCACAGTGCCGCCCCGCCGATCAGCCCCACCTGGTAATTGGTGAGGATGAACTCCTGCTTGAGTGGAACGAGAATGTTGCTCACCAGCGCGAACGACGCACCAGTTGGAATCAGTGCCAGGCAGGTGCCAAAGAACAGGCGGTTGCGGGGTACGCCGGCATCCTCGGTGGGAACGCCCATCGATCAGCTCCCAGGGTAAAGAACGCCCCAAAATACGGGCCCGGTCGGGGCA
The DNA here is from genome assembly GCA_966211115.1 of uncultured Gemmatimonadaceae bacterium. Classification (GTDB taxonomy): domain Bacteria; phylum Gemmatimonadota; class Gemmatimonadetes; order Gemmatimonadales; family Gemmatimonadaceae; genus JABWBJ01. The sequence goes on from CBIHMX010000303.1 coordinate 4,083, forward strand.
GCGAAACGTCCAAAGCGCAGTTGGCGAGAGTATGACGATTGACGATTGACGATTGACGATTGACGATTGACGATTGACGATTGACG
>CBIHMX010000304.1:0-4168 GCA_966211115.1 uncultured Gemmatimonadaceae bacterium
TCACGTCAGGTTGCCGGGGGCTTCCGGCCGAAGCCCAGTTGGGTCGACGCCGCGCCTAACGTCCCGACGACCACCACCACGCCGAAGACGAAGAGACCGACGGCGTACGGCGTCCGGGCCACGGCCTGCAGCGCCGCCACCAGGAAACCGGCCACGACATTGACCACGACGAAGGACCCTCCCAGCACCGTGTCGCGCGTCGAGAACACCAGTCCGCGTGATTGTCGCGGCGTCCATTCGTGCAGCAGCGTGTCCATCGACACCATGACCGGCGCCAGCACGGCGCCACCGATGAACGCGATCGGCATGAAGATGGCGTAGCTGAACCAGACACTCCCCAGGACCATGAGGACGCCCATCAGCAGACAGCCTACCACCATCATCCAGCGCTTGTCCCAGCGGGCACCTACCGTCCCCACCAGCAGCGAACCGAGAATCATCCCGCCCGCCAGGATGCCGCCGAGAAACCCGATGCCCTTGGTCCCCGCGTCCAGCACCGCCAGCGTTGCGGAACTCAACAGGTTGTAGATCGAACCGGCCAGGGCGCCTAACACGACCACCATCAGGAAGACGAAGCGCAGGCCGTGGTGCGTCCGGATCAGCTTGAACGTCTCCACGAAGTCGTGACGGAAGTGCGCCACCTCGCGCCTGACGATTTCCGCCGATTCGGCGAGGTGATGATGCCCGCCGTTCTTCCGCGCCGCGGCGCGGCTGAGCAAGAGGATTCCCGTCAGCGTCAACACCGAAATCGCGTAGGACAGGGCATCGATGTAGAAGCCCGCCTCCCATCCCTCCCAGCCGATCCGGTTCCAGATCGTCCACCCGACCAGGAGGCCGCCGCCCACCAGGCCCGTCACGGTAGCGACCCGACCGATCGTCGTCAGCGCCGCGTTCGCCGGCAGCAACTCCTCGTGGTCCACCAGGTCAGGAATCAGTGCCATTTTCGCGGCATTGAAGAAGACGCCGGCGAGTCCGACGAAAAAAGCCACGACGTACACCGGCCACAGGTAGCCGAGTGTCAGGTACAGGGTTGGAATGAACGCGACCATGATGGCGCGAACCAGGTCGCACAGCACCATGGTCAATCGCTTGTTCCAGCGATCGACCATTGCGCCGACGATCGGGGCAAACGCGGTCGGGATCAAAGTGGCTACCCCGATCTTGCCCACTTCCACCGCGGTGGTCGATGCCTCGGCGGCGGCGGCCACCAGCGCGAACAGCGCCATGTTGTGGAGCCGGTCCCCGAGTTGTGAAACCGTCTGGCCGAGTACGAGCAGCGTGAACTGCGGCCGCGACAGGACCGCGGCGATGGTCGTGCCGGACGATTTCGGCGGATTGGCGGTGCTCTCGGGCACAGTCACGCTTTGATCCAATTGGGCTGAAAGACGAACCACTGGTCCGGGTTACGACGGATCGCGGCGCTCATTCGTTCCACGACCTGCTTCATGAGGCGTTCCCGCTCCTCGGCCCCCCGCCCTTCAGCGTACAGTGGCGGGTCGAATTCCATGATGTACCGGGCACGGCCGCCCGGATTCGGGGACGTAAACGCCGTAATCAGCGCCGCGCCGGTCCCTTGGGCAAACACCGCCGGCCCCGTGGGAACGAGCCGCCGGCCGCCCGTGAACGGTACCTCGATCGCTCCTTTCGTATCTCCTATCATCCGGTCGGCCACGAGGCAGAGGACGTGTCCCTCGTTGAGGACTCGATAGGCAGCCCGGAGACCATCCTTGATGTTGATGAGCTGCATTCCCGTAGCGGACCGGTATGACGCCAGCGCGTCGAGCACCTCGGGGTCGAGATCCTCCATCATGCCGTAGACCGTGTAGCGCTTGAGCGATGCCAGGCATGCGGATGCCAGCTCGTACGGTCCGAGATGAGCCGTCGCGATCACGGTCCCACGCCCCCGGGATTGTGCTTCGGCAAGGTGTTCCAGGCCGCGGATTTCGAACATGGATTGCAGCTCTTCGTGCGCCATGATCGGGAGGCGGAAGAGATCGACGGCCGTGACGCTGAGGTTGCGGAAGGTTCGCCGCGCCATCAGGCCGTGGGCATCGGGGTGTTCGGGAGCCGTATACGACAGATTTTCCAGCAATGTCCGCCGACGATCGGACTGGACGGCCCAAGCCACCGTTCCCGCCGCCGCCGCCATGGCCCTCGCCACCGGAACCGGTATGACGCGCAACAACCGCGTCGCGGTGCGAATGACCGCCGCCGAGGGGATCAATCGGCGTCCCGCTTGCCGGGCCTAACGACGTCGCTGGATCGTGCAGGTCCCTTCACACGGTCTCCGGAAAAGGAATGGCCCGGTCCGACAGGGACCGGGCCAAGAAACTACGTCGGAGACAGCGGTGAAGTGACCTTACGGCGCCGAAGGAATTGCGGTCGACCCGCTGGGGATGGCGCCGCAGGAGATCGTACCCGGTTCACGCGGGGCCGCTTCCGCACCCATCGCGGTCTGACATTGGTGACCGGGGACGTTGGCGTGCGTGACCACGGCGGTGTAGCCGCCGAGCAGGTCCTTGCTGGTGATCGTCAGGTTGACTTGCGACGTCAGGCGCATTTCGAGCGCCGCCGTGTCCGTGGCGTAGCGCTGGTGCTCCGCCCAGTGTGATTCCTGGGCGATGCGCAGGTTCCCGAGGTCGCTCTCCATCGCCGACATGAACGCGCGTGTCTTGTACTCCCGGAATCGCGGCACCGCCATGGAGCTGAGCGCGCCGATGAACAGAACCACAACCATCAGTTCGACGAAGGTGAAGCCTGTGCGCTTGGTCATTTTGTGTGTGATCCGTTGTGGACGCTTCGCATCTCCACCAAGCAGGACCGGTGCCAAGACGTAAATTTACGTAAGTCGTTGATGGATAAGGAGATGACACCGTCACGCAGGCGGACGTTTTGCGCACACCATGGGACGTCCGCCACACACGCGGAATCTGGAGTTGAAACCCATGGGGGGCTTCCACGTTGTATGCAAGCGCATACTTTCAGTCCTCCCGCTGGAGCCGTCGCAGGTGAAGGAGACCGGAGATGTCTCCCGCTCGGGCACCAGCTCCAAGCTCAAGCTCCCAGCTCGCCGTCCAATGTCCCCTCAAGTCAGCCGCCAGAAACTCCTCGAAGCCGCGATGCGGGTGTTCGCGGAGTCCGGTTTCCGGGGGGCGACGACGCGGCGCATCGCCGAAGCGGCTGGAGTCAACGAAGTCACGCTCTTCAGGCAGTTCAAGTCGAAGTCCGCCCTGATCAATGAAGTGGCGGCGCTCTACGCGCGTCAGCGTTCCGAAGAGGCGCTGCCGGTCGGGCCGGAGAACCCGCTGCGTGAACTGGCCGAGTGGTGCGAGGCGCACCTGACGATCCTTCGCAACAGCCGGAGCATGATCCGGAAATGCATGGCCGAGGTCGATGAGCTGCCGCAGATGGCCGGCTGCATGCGCGTCGGCCCGCACGTGGTCCACCGGCAATTGCGCGAATATACCACCAGCCTCGTCAGGCTGCGCGGTCTGCAGCTGACTCGCGATGACATCAGCACGGCGTGCATCATGCTGCAGGGCGCGTTGTTCGCGGATGCCATGGGTCGCGATATCATGCCCGACCTGTACCAGCCGGTGCGCCGCGCCGGTGTCGCGTACGCCAGGATGTTCCTCCGGATGCTTGGCGCGCACATGGATGCCGGCGATGTGCCGGATGCAGGACCTGCCGATCACCATAACGCTGGCCGCTCACGGGCGGCCACTCCACGGCGCGCCGTACGTCCGCGCCGCGGCACCTAACGAGACAGATGCTCATGCCACGACACTTCCTGTTTGCGCTGGTCACCCTCGCCCTTCCGGCCGGCGCCATGGCACAAGGCCGCCAGCTTTCCATCGAGGAAGCGATGCGGCTCGCCGAGTCACAGAGCGAAGCGGTGCGCATCGCCCAGGCCGGCGTCCTCCGCGCCCGCACGCTGGCGGATGGGAGCGACGTCGCCGATGTTTCGGCGGCGGGCAGCAAGACCGAGGGGAGAGCGCGGATCACCGCCACCATCACCTTCAACGGCGCCCCGGTGCTGAAGGCGGATCCCTGCGGCCGCTATTTCGAAATCCCGCCGGCCACCGCGTCCATCGTGTGGGACGGCACCGGCCACGCCTGGCAGGACGACGAGTGGATGACGGCCCGCCGCGCGCGCGATCAGTGGAAG
>CBIHMX010000305.1:0-4167 GCA_966211115.1 uncultured Gemmatimonadaceae bacterium
GCACGGCGCCGCCAGGGGCTCCGCGGTTTGCTTCACGAATCAGCCAGTACGTCGCACCGAGAGAAAATGCCAGGATACCGAGCGACGTGACAAACGCAGGTGTCAAATCCTGGACGTCGAGGATGATGACTTTCCGGGTCAAGGCCAGTAGCGCTATCAGGATGACGACTCGAGCCTGAATGACGCCCCGCTCTCGGCCGATTTCATATCGCAGCGTATGGTTGAACTCCATCGCAATGAGGAGCGTCATGATCTCGCCAAAGACCTGCTGAAACACTGAGTGCTCCAGCGGGTTCAGACTCTCGAGCACCAGAGTATTGACGACACTGACAACGAGACGTCCAAGCGCGATAACAATAACAGCCCCTATAACGAATGTGAGGAGATACGCGAGGGATGTCTCGAAGCGCTGATAGAACGTGAGAATCCGCCAATGCTGACGAATCGCGCTCCAGTGACGAGGAAGCTCTTTCGCTGTTGCGTCAGTCATGACAATCTCTGTCGCGCAGGAGCGCCCGCGGCGCTAATAGCTCGTGCCTGATTCGCAGCGATATCGAATCGCTGATTGCTCGTCACGGGTTCGAATTGGCTCGACTCCCGGACGAATCGACGCCGCTGGCCGCGCGACTCTTGAACCTCCGTTTCAAATCACGCTTGAACGCCGCAGGAACCTCGACGTTCCTGGCGCTCCGGACCAACGCGATGCTTCCTGGGCTTGACGATGGAATCGACACGATCCCTGACTCGAGAAGTCGCTCACGTAGAAACTCACGCGTGTGCTCTAGGTCACGTTCGATCTCCGCCTCGCGGCGGCCGGTGATACGAGCGATCTCAGTGGCAGACAAGCACTCGACGTCGTGGAGCACGAATGCGAGCCGCCGCGCTCGGGGCAATCCGGCAAGCGTGCGATGAATGTAAGCCTGACGATCACGGTCTTCCAGAATTTGCTCGGGCGTCGGCACATCCGGATGCGGAACGACGTCTTCGAGCTTCAGATCTTCGTCAGGCTGGTAGGAGTCGAGGATCTCGTCTCCGAGTGTGGATACTTCCTCGGCAGGAGGCGTTTCGGGGATGTCCTGCTCGATCGCAACCGTGCGGTGGCGGCGCGCCGTTGAGCGTCTGACCTCTCGCTCGATTGTTTCGAGGACTGCCTGCAGCAGCCGAGCCTTCAGATCCTCGTTGTGAGGGCGTTTGCCAAACTCGCGGTAGGCGCTCAACACCGCTTCGTCGACGGCATCCTCGGCGGTCATGTCGCCAGGCAGGAGGCCGCCGATAGCAACCTGATAGGCGATCTCTCGCCGTGCGAAGTTGTACAACTGCGTGAGGTGCCGTTCGACGTGCCTGAAGAATGACGCAGGTTGGTGTGTCTCGGCACGCATAAACGCCACTCCTATGGTGCGGCTTTTGGTTGCGAACGGCTCCGCTTCCGGATCGGGTATCCGACTCTCATCTCTTTCGATCGTCAGCGTCGACGAACTCCGCGTCGACGACCTCCCCATCCGCGGTGCCTCCGCTTTTCGTCGCGCCAGCATGTGCTGCTTGTTGAGCTTCCCGGTGTGCCGCCTCGGCGAGAGAACGCGACGCCAGTGTTAGGCCGTCCTGAGCTCGCCGAATCCGGTCCATGTCATCTCCCTTGAGAGCTTCTCGGGCTTCCGTGAGCGCCTGCTCAACGTTGGCGCGCTCGGTAGCTGACAGCCTCGATCCATGCTCGCTGAGGTTGTGCTCGGTCGAGTACACGAGCGAATCTGTTTGATTGCGGAGCTCGATCTCCTCCCGTCGCCGGGCGTCGTCAGCGGCATGGGCCTCCGCTTCCTTCACCATCCGCTCGACTTCCTGCTTGCTCAGCCCGGACGAGGCAGTAATGGTTATCTGCTGCTGCTTGCCAGTGGCCGTGTCCCTGGCAGAGACGTTGAGGATTCCATTGGCGTCAATGTCGAACGTCACCTCGATCTGTGGCATCCCGCGCGGCGCCGGCGCGATGCCGACAAGGTGAAATCGGCCGAGCGTCCGGTTGTCACGCGCCAGCGGCCGCTCGCCCTGAAGGACATGGATCTCTACTGAGGTCTGATTGTCGGTTGCAGTGCTAAATACCTCGCTCTTCTTGGTAGGAATCGTCGTATTCCGTGGAATCAAGACGGTCATCACGCCGCCGAGCGTCTCGACACCGAGCGAGAGCGGGGTGACGTCGAGCAGTACGACCCCCTTCACGTCGCCTGCCAGGACCGCACCCTGGACCGCGGCACCGATCGCGACGACCTCGTCGGGGTTGACGCCCTTGTGAGCTTCTCGGCCGAACGTCTGCTTGACCAGCTCCTGAACCTTCGGCATCCGCGTCTGACCGCCGACAAGCACGACTTCGTCGATGTCGGCCGCCGTGATGCCCGCGTCCTTCATCGCCTGGCGACAGGGCTCCGCGGTGCGGTCGATGAGATCGGCGACAAGTGCCTCGAGCTTCGCGCGCGTGAGTGTCATCGTGAGATGCTTCGGGCCGGAGGCATCCGCGGTGATGAAGGGCAGATTGATGTCGGTCTGCATTGCCGAGCTGAGCTCAATCTTCGCCTTCTCGGCCGCCTCCTTCAGACGCTGCAGCGCCATGCGGTCGCTGCGCAGGTCTATCCCGTGTGACTTTTTGAATTCGTCCGCGATCCAGTCGATCACGCGCTGGTCGAAGTCGTCTCCGCCGAGGTGCGTATCGCCGTTCGTCGCCTTCACCTCGAAGACGCCATCGCCCATCTCCAGGATCGAGATGTCGAACGTACCGCCCCCGAGGTCATACACGGCAATCTGCTCGTCCTTCTTCTTGTCGAGGCCATAGGCGAGCGAGGCGGCGGTGGGCTCGTTGATGATCCGGAGTACCTCGAGGCCAGCGATCTTCCCGGCGTCTTTTGTGGCCTGTCGTTGGCTATCGTTGAAATAGGCGGGGACGGTGATCACCGCCTGGCTGACCTGCTCACCCAGGTAGGCTTCTGCCGCCTCCTTGAGCTTACGGAGGATCATCGCGGAGATCTCAGGCGGTGAGTACTGCTTGCCGCGGATCTCGACGCGGGCATCGCCGTTGGGCGCCTTCACGACCTTGTAGGGAACGAGTTTGATTTCCTGCTGCACTTCATCGTGACGGCGGCCCATGAACCGCTTGATCGAGAAGACCGTGTTCTCGGGATTCGTGATCGCCTGACGTCTCGCGATTTGGCCGACGAGGATCTCACCTTCTTTGGTGAAAGCGACCACTGACGGAGTCAGCCGGCTTCCCTCCTGGTTGGGAATCACAACGGGACTGCCGCCCTCCATCACCGCGACGACGGAGTTGGTCGTACCCAGATCAATGCCTATCACTTTGGCCATGTCGTCCTCTCCATGCTTGGCTCTTGTCGCGGTGCGTGGATCACGTCTCGATCGGAATGCGGCGCATCGTGGAAAACGCACCCGTCTTCGGAATCTTCACCGTGAGCACACCACGTTTGACCCGCGCTTCCGCACGGTCAAGGTCAAGCCCGGGGGGCAGCGGCACCGTCCGGACGAAGCTCCCATAACGACGTTCGACGAACTGGTAGTCTTTGCGCCTGGTCTCTGCCTCCTCCCGTTTTTCCCCTCGGATCGTCAAGCCCTGAGGAGTGATTGAGAGATCGAGGTCGTCACGATCGAGGCCGGGGACCTCGGCAGTGACGATCAGCTCACGGTCGGTCTCCCGTACGTCGGCAGACGGCGTCCACGCGAAGTCCGTAATCTCCGGGAAGAGATGTCGCGTGTCTTCGAAGAACGGCTCCAGCCACCGGTCGAAGTCGTTACGAAGCGCCAGAACGTCTGCGCGTGCGGAATCGTGGCGCTCACCGCGCCACGGCAGGACGGCGGCGACCTTGTCGATGATGCCCATCGCATGCCCTCCTGCTAGTTCGAGCGAACGGGGATTTTCTTCGGCTGCACGCGCTCGGACTTGGGGATCTCGACTCGCAGCACGCCATCTCGAAGCGTGCCGGAGATGCGGTCCGTGTCAAGGTCCTCGGTGAGCGTGAACGCGCGATGGTAGTCGGCGAGCTCGAACTCCCTATGCTCGAGCTCGGCATTCGTTGGAGAGCGGCTGACTCTCCCTCGAACCGTAAGCGTGCGGCTGTCCGCGACAACCTCGACGCCGTCCGGCCCAACCCCTGGCATGTCGGCGAGAATCACGAA
>CBIHMX010000306.1:0-4157 GCA_966211115.1 uncultured Gemmatimonadaceae bacterium
AAGCGTACACCGCCGACCAGCCGGATCGCGCCCGTGCGGCCTGGGGCCGCGCGCTCGAGCGTGATTCCTCGTTCGCACTGGCGGAGCTGGCGCTGGCGAATGACGCGTTCAACCGGTCCGATGCCGATGCCGGCGACCGGTGGATTCGGCGTGCCATCGACCACGCCGAACGTCTGACGGCGCTCGATGCCCTTCGCGCGCGGCAAATGGTTGCCCTCCGCGACAAGCGGTATTCCGAAGCGTCGGCGCTCGCCGAACAGATCGTGAAGCGAGCGCCGTCGAGCCAGGCCTGGTTCGACGTAGCGACCGTGCATGTCGCCGCCGGGAAATGTGCCGAGGCCGTTCCCGCCTTTGAAAAGGCCATCGCGGCTGACAGTTCGAACGCGCGTGCCTACCTGGAGATCGCCGCTTGTTCGCTGGCCGATGGCAATACGGCGCTGGCGCTGAAGAGTCTCGATGACCTGCGCCGGATCGATTCCACCGCTGTGTCGACGACGCAGTACGCCCTCTATCGCGGGCAGGCCCTGGCTCGCGCCGGCCGGTTCGACGAAGCGGACACTGCCTTCCGGGAGATGCTCGAAGCTGAGAGCGTCGACAGCGCCGGACCGTTTCGGTGGCTGGCCGAGTCATTAATGATGCGCGGCCGTTACGGGGAGGCATTACCGATCCTGGCGCATGTCACGCGATTTGCTCGTCAGGCAGGAGACGCGCAGGAACTGTTCGACGACCTCGTGCTCGAAGCGACGGCATTCACGGCCATCGGTGGACGCACCCGCGCATCGGAGTTGATCGACGAGGCCGTGGCGGTTGCGATGAGCCAGCCGCTCGCCGTCACGGGCTACTTCCACTTGGGCCACCTGATGGCCAGGGTTGGCCGTCTGAATGGCGCGCGGGAAATCCTTCGCCAGGCATCACTGCGTACGGCACAACAAAGCGATCCGACTAGTCAATGGGCGGTTCGGTTGTTGACCGCCTCGGTCAACCTGGCCGAGCGAAATCCTGCCGAAGCGCTCGCTGCGCTCGAGGCGACCGGAGCGCCGGCGGGTCTGGAGCCATTCCGGCTTGCGCTGCTCGCCGATGCGTACACCTTCGCTGGCCGCCATGACGCGGCGCTCGAAGCGGCGCGGAAGCTGTCGTCCGGCTGGTATTTCGGAGCTGGCGTCCAGGACGAGTGGATGCGAGCGACGCTGCGCATCGCGCGGGTAGCCGAGTTGGCGGGCGACACCGTCACCGCGCGGACGACGTACCGCAAGTTCGTCGATCGCTGGAAGGATGCGGACGTGTTTCTGGTGGAGCTGTCGATGGCGCAGCGAAGCCTGGTCAGGCTTGGTAGCCCTCCACCCCCCGGGACCTGACCAGAGTCCGTCTCCGGGTCAGTACATGACGGAGAGGTCGGCCAGCCAGAGCGTTTTTCGGGGGCCGGGTGTACCGCTGGTTGGCCTGAAGGCGCCGACGCGAATGCCGATTGGCAGGACGGAAATCACGTACTGCGCCTCGCCGCCAAAGTAGCTGCGCGAGCCGGTCCAGAATCGCAGCGCGGTCGCGCGAACGATGGCCGCCCCCTCGAATCGGAACCAACGCGCGAAAATCAGCGACGCGCGTCCGCCATGGATCCCCGGCTCCGCGGCCAGCAGGACGAAGCTGGTGTTGGGTTCGGGAATGTCGAGCGTCCCGGTCCCGAACCCGACCACGGCCGTCACCGAGAGCAGCACCGGGCCTAACGCGTGCCATCCGGCCAATGGATCCGCCACCGGACGCCACGCGCCGACCGGGCGCGAGGGTTCCTGCGCGGCGGCCGACCCGGCGAGCACCAGGCATCCGGCGGCCAGCGTCGCCACACGAGCGAACGTCGATTGCATCGTCCTGTACAGTCACCGCCCGCGTCCCGTGTCGCAACTACTGGCGCGCCGTGCGGTCGATGCTACACCATGCACGGGAACGAGCGCGCACCCGCGGCCAGGAGGCCATCCATGAATCGCAAGGCAGGGAATGTGGCCGGTCGCGGCGTGGCGCTGCTGGTGACGGCCCTGTTTGCGCTCTCCTCCGCCGGTGCCGCGCAGGGGCTTCCAGCCAGGCTGACGGACCAGGAATTCTGGCAGCTCGTCACCGGGTCGTCCGAACCGGATGGTTTTTTCCAATCGGACAACCTGGTATCGAACGAGCTCACGATGCAGCACATCATTCCGGAACTCGTGAAGTCGAGGGCGCCGTCGGGCGTGTATCTGGGTGTTGGCCCGGACCAGAACTTCACCTACATCGCGGCCATGCGGCCGAAGGTCGCGTTCATCGTCGACATCCGCCGGCTCGCGCTGCTGCAGCACCTGATGTACAAGGCACTATTCGAGCTCTCGGAGCACCGTGGCGACTTCCTGGCGATGCTGTTCTCGCGGCCGAAGCCAAGCGGCCTGCCTGACGAAGCGCTGCCGATGCAACTGCTCGAGGCATTCTATCCGGTGGCACCGGACAGCACGATGTACTGGCGCAACCTGAATGCGGTGAAGGATCACCTCACGAAGACGCGTGGCTTTGCGCTCGCGGCCGACGACCTGTCGGGCATCGAATACATCTTCACGTCGTTTTACCTGGGAGGACCCGACATCACCTACAACTACGGTGGCGGATTCGGCCGGAGCCGGGGGATGCCTTCGTTCGCGGACCTGATGGTGGCGACGGACGCCAGCGGCCTCAATCGGGGATTCCTGGCGGCCGAGCAGCAGTACGACGTGGTGCGCCAGATGCACCTGCGAAACCTGATCGTTCCGGTGGTCGGTGACTTCGCCGGCCCGAAGGCGCTGCGCGCCGTTGGTGAATACCTGAAGACGCACGGAGCGGTGGTCAGTGCGATCTACACCTCGAACGTCGAGCAATACCTCTTTCGCGATCCCCACAAACCACGTCTGTACTACGACAACGTCGCCACCCTGCCGCTGGACTCGACCAGTACGTTCGTCCGCTCGGTGTTCAACTACGGGTTTACCGGCGGTGGAAGTGGAGCACGATCGATCACGATGCTTCAACCGGTGCTCGAGTTGCTGAAGGCGTTCCGGGCGGGAACCGTTCAGGCGTACCTCGACGTCGTGAACATGTCGCGAACGGTCTGGTAGGCGAAGCGCCTTGCGGTGCTTCTGCTAGCTGATCCAGGTACCGAGCGCGCCGAAAAAGAGCGACACGCCGAAGAGCACCGCAACGGCCGCACCGATCACGGCTACCAGACCGCGCGCGAAGGTCAGAACGCCGGCGCGGCGAGGCGTTTGGACGGCATCCGTCAATTCGCGATCGAGGATGCCCCACAGGCCGAATGTGCCGAGGCACATGGCCAGCGCACCCAGCGCCATCCAGAACGGCGGCTGGAGGATGGCGACGGCGGCAGCGATGGTGAGCCCTGCCGCGGCGTCGACGACCAGCCGTCGATCGGACGTGTGTCGGACGCGATGCAGCAGCAGTTGCGGAAGGCTTCCGCGGTCCAGCACGTCTCGATTGGCGTCCTTCATACGGAAAAGGGGTCAGACACCATTTCGCGCCATGAACAATGCCATCGAAGTTCCGTCCGCGAAATGGCGTCTGACCCCATTTCCTTACCGCTTTTCGGCCATCAGGGCCAGCGTATTTCCCTCGGTGTCCTTGAAGAAGGTCATCCACAGTTCATGGTCCGGCATGCGCGCGACCAGGTGCGGCTGGTCGACGAACGCCACACCACGCTCCGTGAACGCCGCGTGCGTTCCCTCGATGTCATCGACGCGGAAGTAGAGCACCGAACCCGCGTGGTCGTACTCGGGCGTTTCGGGAAGCGACAACATCAGCCTGACGCCGTGACAGTCGAAGAACGCCATTTTCGGCGGGGCTTCGAACAGCAGCCGCATGCCCAGCGAGTCGCGGTAGAACTTCACCGCGCGCGGGATATCGCGGGCATTCATCGAGATCTGGCCGATGGTGGACAATCCCGTCGTGGATGTCGTGGTCGTCATGTCACTCTCCTCCCGTCTTGCGAGGCGTCGGTAGTTAGTTAGCTTTGCTAACAAAGTTGCCCGGACGGGTCGTGCGCGCAAGAGGGCGGGGAGACAACGCGAATGATGCACTCGCGGATCGCTGGCACAGCCTGGCGATCCATTTACTGCGTCGCCTGAGACGGGAAGACCTCAAGGCCGGGCTCACCGGAC
>CBIHMX010000307.1:0-4149 GCA_966211115.1 uncultured Gemmatimonadaceae bacterium
GGTCGCTGAACAGGGCGGCGAGACCACCGGCCGCCAGCGGGACGGCCGCAACCGGGCGGTCGCCGATCCACTCGCCCGAGGGCGGCGCGCCAAGGAATGTCCGGAATTGCGTGTTGAGGTTCGTGAGTCGCGCATCGACGGCGGTGTGCAGTGCGCTGCCGCTGACCGGCACGTAGTGGCTGCCCACCGCGGTCTGCGTGCCATAGACGGTTGCGAGCGCGCTGGAGACTTCGGTCGCCGCCTGTACGAGCGCCATCGCGCCCGTGCGATCGGCGTTGATGGCTGCGCACGTGGGGTCGCTGCTGCCGGTACAGCGCGTCAATTCGCTGCTGAGCGTCGACGAAGCATTCCCGAGCGCGCTGGTGACCAGGTCATTCTGCTGCCGGGCGCCGGCGATTTCCCGGGCCGGATTGAAGCCGATGGTTCCGCCAATGCCGTTCGGGTTCACGTTCGCGAGCACGTGGACCCGATTCTTCACATAGGGAATGAGCACCTGGAGTCCCAGCTTCGACGTCAGGCCATACTCCAGGGAGATGGGTGTCGTGGTTTGCGTGACGTCGACGTGGGTCTCGAGCGACCCGAGCGTCAGCGGTGGTGCAGGGTTGCCGGTGAGCGTCGACAGGGCGGGTGACAAGCCTCCGACAAACGGGAGAACGCCCACACCAAGGCTGTCGAGCGTGAGGTCGGTACCTAACGCCTCACGCGAACTGTCGAAACGCGAAAAGCGCTCCTTCCACTGCTCGAAGCGGAGCGTGATACCGGCGCGCAATCGGCCCCGCGGGGCGATGGTCGCGTCTTCCCACGGACCGACGACCCGTTGCGCACTCGCGTCCGGTGGCACGAGCACGTGCAACGCCAGTGCGATCACGGGCAATCGTCCCGCGCGGGACACCAACCGCAGCGCGCGGCGCGTCTTCGATCCGTTGTACTTCGGAAGCGGCACGGTAACTTGCGTTGTCCGATGGCTGGTGCAGACCGCGCCGGTGCGTCGCGCGACCGCGTACGAAACTAACGGCATGATCTCGTCAACGCCGATTCCTCCTGTACCATGGCAGATCACGGGCAACCACTGGGTGGCCGTGCCCTGCATCCATCCCGCCGACGGCGGCATCCATGCGCTCGGCGTCCTGCACCGAGGGTCGCGCTCCGCCGTCGAGTTCGCGGGCAGCGCCGACTTCGAGTCCGGCCGCGGTCCGGCCCTGGCGCGTCCGGTGCTACAGATGGGTGGCGAACCGGTTCCGCTCGGTGAGGGGGCGCTCGCGTGGGAGCGCGTGTCTGGCTGGATTCCCACGTTCACGTCGACGGTCGGGGACATGGTGATTCGCGCCACGATCTTTGCCCCGTACGGCCGCGACGCCGACACGGCGGGCCTGGTCTACGCGATCGCCGTCGAGAACCGCGGTCCTCGCGAAGCGCGCCTCACGATCGGTCTCGAGGGCGAGCTTGGGCACCGGCAACTCCGTGTCCGCACGCCACGCGCGTTCGAAGATCATCATGTCGTCCGGCGGGGCGACTCCAGCGCTGTCATCCTCGAAGGGAGCGCGTTGCCCGGCCTGGTTGCGCTGGCGATCGCCGCCGACGGCGATGCGGTCGTCACCACCGCCGCCGAGGGCCCGGCTCGTTATGCGGTCACGCGGCAGGTGCGTGCCCCCGCCGGCGGACACGCGGAGACCGCCTTTTACCTCGCGGTCGGTCCGGAAGGAGACGGCGCCGAGGCCACGACCGCGGTCATGCGGCGACGCGGGTGGCGTTCGCTGCTCGTGGCGACGCGCGACGCGATCCGGTCTCTGGAACAATCGACCGGGAACGAGGGGGTAGACGGGCTGCTCAACCGCAACCTGCTGCTCGCCTATTTCTTTGGCGTTGGTCGCGCACTCGACGACGCCCATTTCTATCTCGTGCGCAGTCGCGCACCGTGGCACGGACGGGGCGTCACCGCGCGAGAGTGGGAAGCGCTCACCTGGACGATACCGGCCGTGCAACTCGCCGACGCGCCGCTTGCGCGCGAACTGTTGCTGCGCGCCTGCGAGCTCCACGGTTACGCGCCAGGGAGCGGCGTCCGGTACTTCGACGGCACCCTGTTCGAGCCGGGCTTCTGCATCGAGGGGGCCGCGTCATACGCGCTGGCGACGGACCGGTACATCCGGGAGACGGGAGACGACCAGATCGTCGAGGAACCGATTCTCGCCGACGCATTGTATGCGTCGAGCGAAGACATCGGCGCGCGCCGCCACGACCAAGTCCCGTTGTACTCGACCGAGGTCACTCCCTCAGGTCAACCTGCCGCCTTTCCGTTCACGCTGCACGGGAACGCGGTCGTCGCGCAGGCGCTGGATGTCTTCCGCCGTACGCTCGACGAGGAAACGGCGCGTGAGGTGCAGGAACCGGAGGCGGTGCGCGCGGCCCTCCGGCGGCAGTTCATCTCGGAACGCGACGGCAAGCCGCACTTCGTGTCGGCTATCAACCTGTCCGGCGAAGCCGTTGCCGATGACGATCCGCTCGTGTCCGTCCTGTGGTTGCCGCTGTATGACATGGTGGATCGCAGCGACTCGGCGTATCGCCGTACCGTCCGGTCGCTCGACCTCGAACCGAAGTTTCTCGTCCAGCAGTGCGCGCGGCTGATGGGTCCGGACGCGAGGGAAGTCCTGCAGTGGTTGCGGCGCGCGCCGCTCCACCTGGGACTGGCCGCCGAGGAAGTGGATGCAACCGGCCGGGCCACGGCCAACGGCACGGATGCAGCGTTAGGCGGCCTCCTGGCGTATTCGGTGTGGTACGCGGTCCATGCGCTCGGGGTTACTCCCTGAGTGGTCGCGGCGGTGATCCGCTCGAATCAAACCAATTCACTCCGCATCCGTGCACGCCCGCCGTCCTCCGCGCCGTCCCTGTGCAGGGGGTACCGAGATCATCGCTGTTCGATCAGACTTTGTCAGACGTGGCGGGGGTGGCGAAATGGTAGACGCGGGGGACTTAAAATCCCCTCCGGGCAACCGGGTGCGGGTTCGAGTCCCGCCCCTCGCATTTTCAGGACAAAGCGCCGAGCGCACCAGACAATTGTTCACCATCAGGATTCGGTCGATTCGCCAACCACAAGGGCCACCGGCGCCGATGCGCTGATGTCAGAGTTTTACTCTCTCCGCCGAAACGCCATCACCGACCTCTCGGCGTTCTTCGGCTTCCTCATCGGCTTTCTGGGTTCGTCGCCGATTGCATGGCCGTACCTCCAGGTCGGATTCCAGACGCAGGAGATCGTCAAGGGATTCACCTGGTTCATCGGCATCACGTTTGGTGCCGGCGTATTGGTCGGCATCTTCGGTCTCGGTGTCGGCCGGGTGATCGGATGGGTGTGGGAGAATGCACACAAGCTGGTGCGCAAGGCAAAAGGGCAGGAGTTTGCGCTCGCACCGGCGGGAACCACCGTACACCTGCCGCCCACGATATTGCCCGCTCAGGCACGAGCGAGCGAGGCAAACCTGGATCAATCGGCCATTCGTTTTGCGCAGGGCGTCGACGCACAGCAGTTGTCGGAATTGCTCGCGCGCGCCAGTGCCGACGTTCCCGATCCTACGCGATTGCGACAGGCGATGATGCTCACCACGAATCACGGCGCTTGGGATGGCAACCGTCTCGTTGGCGCGCTCCGGGTGCTGAGCGACGGCTACGAGTGGTCGGTCGTGACCGACATCATCGTGGATCCCGCGTATCGACGGCGCGGCATCGGGCGGGAACTGATGCGTCGCGCCGCCGCGCAGGCGTCAGGCAGATTTGCCGTTGCGCAGATCCCGCCAGGAACCGAGGGATTCTTCCGGCGGCTCGATACGCTGCCTGCCTACGACGGGTTTGTGCGTGGAGCAAAGTCCCGGCTGCAGTAGCCGGGGCGTCAGGGTCGCACCGTAACCTTGACCGTCTTCCTCACGTTGTCATCGAGCACCGCTCCAACCAATAGCGGCTCGGCGAAGAATGGACCGTCACCGGTTTTTCCATGCTGAAGGCGCATGTTCAGGAGAACCATTCGCGTCTCGTGCGCCAGGAAATAGCGCGGCAGTCCGCCAGCGCCAACGAAGGCGCACAGATCGGCGGATCGATTGGGATCCGCGGCGCTCACTACGACCACTCCCGCTTCGCATTTCACGCTGTTCCAACCCCGAAAGT
>CBIHMX010000308.1:0-4144 GCA_966211115.1 uncultured Gemmatimonadaceae bacterium
CCCTTTGTTCATTCCCCCGGTCATTGGCAAAGAAAGCGTCCCGACCCGCGACGGATCCTGGTCATTCCACCGCCAGTCGGCGCGGATGGAAAGCGAGTGCCCGTTCTCGAGCAGCCAATCGAAGCGGGCCAGTCCGGAAATGTTGTCCTGGACGCGATTCTCATTGAAGAATGCGCCCGGCGGCATTCCATTCGCGCCCGAGATCGCGAAGAAGCGCGAGACCGAATCCGGGTTCACGCCAAAACGTGCCAGCGTGCCCGCGTCGGCGTTGAACAGCGACGGCAGGATGTCTTCCCTGCGCCGGAGCTGGGCCGAGAGAAAGCCGAAGAACCGGTCGCACACGATCGAGCGGCCGAATCCTCCGCTGAACTGGTTCTGCGTGTACCCCTGGGCGAGGGGCGATTCGTCATCGCCCGTCAGGACCAGTTCGTCATCCCGCAGTGCGTACGAAAAGTTCCCCCGCGGCGAGTTGGTACCAGACCGTGTCGTCGACGCGATCTGCCCGCCGGAAAACTGGCCGCGCGTCACGTCGTACGTGCTCGTTATGACCCGCGTCGAGCGCATGGCCTCGCTCGGCAATTCAGTGGACCCGAATGACAGGCCGTCGAGCGTGACCGCGTTGGCTTCTGGTCGCAATCCGCCAACCGAGAACCCGGCGGCGCTTGTGTCGGAGCCGGTGATCGACACCACCTGAGGCGATAGCAGGACGAGGTTCAGCAGGTCCGACGCGTCGATTGGTAACCTGGCCACCTGGTCCGGCGTAAAGGCGCGCTCGATGGAACCCGGGGTCGGCAGGTCCTGTCCGCCGCGCGGTGCCTGACGAGCCTGGACGGCGACCGTGGACAGCGTGGTCGGATTCAATGAAAGCGTCGCGTCGGCAATGAGGCGGTCTTCATCGGCGATCCGCCGCAACTCGCTGGTGGCCGGCGCGAGACCGATGGAGCGGATCACCACGCGGTATTCGCCACCACCATCCGGAAACAGGATCGTGTACCTGCCTTGGCCATTGGTCCGCGCGCGGCGCGTCACGTTGCTCTCGAGCGACGTCACCTCGACCGTGGCGTCCCTGATTGGCTCGCCGTTATCCGCCCTCACGATCCCGGTGATGATGTCCGTCGTCGCCCCGATCTGTGCGACGGCAGCAACGGGCAGCAAAAAGGCAATCGCCATCAGTCGTAACGCAATGGACCGCAAATTCATGGCGATTTGGACGTTCCGCATACGGCTGAGTTAAGCGCCCGGCCTGCCACGTTGTCCACGCCGTTTGTCAGAGTGGCCCGGACGTCCCGCGCGTGCTTGCCAAGTTGGCAAACCTGACCGGCACGACGGATGCCCTGACCGGGCAACGTCATTAACCGCCCGGCGGGTCTGCCGGCCGAACCTCGAAGGAGTCTCAAACCATGATTACCGTATCCCCACTCAACGGAGTCCTGAGCCGCATGAATTCCCTCAGCCGCGCCATGGACGATGTCATTGGTCGCGCCGACGAGTACTCGAACGGCAACGGCCAGTATTTCATCCCTTCCATGGATGCCTGGGAGACGGAGCAGGCTTTCGTCGTCCAGCTCGACTTGCCCGGCGTCACGTCGGATCAGGTCGACGTCAGCTTCGACCGCAACACGCTCACCATCAAGGGCACGCGGGGTGCAACGTTGCCGTCGCTCGAGCAGGGCGAGAAGCGCGTCTTTTTTGCCGAGCGCACACCGGGTCAATTCGCCCGGACGCTGCGCTTCCCGCACTGGGTCGAGGCCGGTCGTATCGAGGCGAAGTTCTTGAACGGCGTCCTGACCGTCACGGTCCCGAAGTCCGAGGCAGCCAAGCCACGGAAGATCGAAGTCACCAATTGAGGTCAGCGGCCAGTGCCCGGAGGAGACACCTCCGGGCTCTGGCCTACGTCTCTTATCGCGTTCCCATCCTCACGCCGACGTAGAACGTCCGCCCGGGCCCCGGTTCGAAGAACCGTCCGCCGGCGGCGTTGACGACTACGTTGGACGCGTACGTCTTGTCGAAGATGTTGTCGACTCCCACCACGGGTTCGAATGAGAGACTGGTGTTGGGCCTGAATGCGACGCGGGCGTTGAGCAACTGGTAGGTGTCGGCCCATGACGTGTTCGCGTTATCGACGGCCTGCTTGCCGACGTGTACGGCCTCCACCGCCACCAACCCCCAGCTCGGCGACACGCTGGCGAATGCGCTCAGGGTCAACGGCGCGACACCCGGAACGCGATTTCCCTCGAAGCTGGTACCGGCCACGGTGAAGTCGTCGTAGACATACCGGAGCCAGGTCGCCGTGGCGCCTAACGACACAGGCCCGCTCACCGTCGCCAGGCTGGCCTCCGCGCCGCGTCTCGTCGTCTGTCCGGCGTTGCGGAAGAACTGCCGGCCGGCCGCGGCCCCCGGCACCTGGAACGGAATCAGTTCGTCCTCGGTGATGATGGAGAACAGCGCGAGATCGTAGCGAAGTCCGCTGATGCTGGCGCCCTTGAATCCGACTTCGTACGAAACGCCACGCTGCGGCTTCAGGTCCGCGTTCAATCCGCCGACGCCTTCCGGACGATTCGCCAGCTCTGTGGTCGTGGGCGTCTCGAACGACGTCGACACACTCGCGTACGCCGACGACAACGGACCGATCCGGTAGTTGATGCCGACCATTGGCGACACGGCCGACAGCGTTCGCGGCGGCGGTTCCGCCAGCGCCGGATCCGTGGCGCGCCGGTCGGTGACCTCGAACCGCGTGCGATCCGAGCGAAGGGTCCCGGTCACGGAAAGCTGCGGGGTCATGGCGTATTCGCCCCGCACGAACGCGCCGAGTCCCGACACGCGCTCTTCCTGGTTGACCGTCAGCGCGCCGCGATCGGCACTGGTCGGGCAGGTCGTTGCCGGACGATCGTCGCCGGTGAGTCCGGCGCAATTCGAGTAGTTCTGGCGATCGTCCAGTTGGTTCAGTACGTCGGCGCCTACGGCCAGGCGAAGCGGAAGGGACGGCGACTGCCACTGCGCTCGCACCGATCCACCCGACGTCGACCGATCGAGCTCGATGATCGCGAATGCCAAGGGGTTCTCGAGGTCGCGCTGCCCCAGGTGACCATTGGCGGTCAGCGAGAGCGCGCCGAAATCCCGCGCGGCCTGAAGCGACACCATCGACTGCCTGACGACCTTGCCGGCCTTCTTCACGACGTTGTTGGAGTCGGGCAGCGTCGGGTCGAGGTCCATTTGCGCCTGCGTCAGCGCGCCCGGGTTCTCCGCCTCGGGCGCGTCGTAGAGCGAAACGGTGAACTGCATTTGCGTCGCGCCCATGTTCCAGCGGGCGTCGCCCATCGCGTTGGTCGACTCGAACGAGGAGTATTCGCGCGGTCCATCGCCGGCGTTCCGCGACACGGTGCCCTGGAGGCCAAGGTCGCCAAACCGGCGGCCGCCGGACAGCGATGCCCGGGATATCCCACCCGACAGCCACCCGCTGACGCGTCCGCGACCACCGGACTCGGGCGGCGGAGTGGTATGGAAGTCGATCACGCCGCCGGACGAGTTGCCGTACAGCGCCCCGGCGTTGCCCCGAAACACTTCCGCGGCACCTAACGACTCGAGGTCGAGGAAGTCGACCGCGGTCTGGCCGTCGGCCGCCGTGAGCGGAATTCCGTCGCGCAGCACGCGCACGCCACGGATGCCGAACGCCGATCGGGCGCCGAACCCGCGGATCGTGAGCCGGGGATCCTGCGTCGGGTTGTGGCGGTGCGAGACCGACACGCCCGGGACGAACAGCAACGCCTCGGTCAGCGATGCGCGCCTCGTCGCCGCCCGCGCCGAATCGAGCGGCAGCCTCGTCAGGCCGAATGGCAGCTCGAGCGGCGTCCTCGCCGCATCGCGTGACACGGTGACCCGCACCCCAGCCAGCGTGGCCGCCGTGTCAGGGGTCTGTCCGTTTCCCGTCAGCGGGACCAGGCACGTCGCGCCAAGGAAGATCAGCAAGCCTGCTTGCCGTAAGGACATTGGGCTCCGTCTATTAATTGAGGTGAGCGTTCTGACTCCCCGCAGAATAGCGGTCGAGACGCGGTTTCCCCCACCCTTTGCTTCAAACCGTACCCCGCGGCCGGCTGTCGAACCTGGCGTAAACCCTAGCCGAGTCTGCAAATGCGCGCTGCACGCA
>CBIHMX010000309.1:0-4132 GCA_966211115.1 uncultured Gemmatimonadaceae bacterium
TTCGCGGGCCGTGTCGTCGAAGCCCAGCGGCGCGGCCAACAGCTCTGCCTCCTGCAGCCAACCCGCGAAACTCGGCGCCGTTGCGACGACCGCGGGCATGTGACGCATGACTTCGGCCGAAGCGGCAGACACTGTGGCACCCGGTTTCAGGCGGCCGAGGATCTCGAAATTCATCGAGTTCCGCGATCGCTGGTCGATCGGGATCCACATGTCGACGCGGCCGAGTTCAGGACCGGTGAAGCCGGGTGGTGAGACCCCGACTATTGTGTACGGTTGGTCTTCGATCGCGATCGCCTTGCCAACGATGGCTGGATCGGCGCCACCTTCCGTGCGCCAGGCATGATCGCTCAGGACAGCAACCGGCGCGTCGTCCGTAGCACCGTAGAACCGTCCCATCGCGGCGCGCACTCCCAGTAACGCGAACATCTCGGGATCCATCCGCGATACCCGGCGCATTCGCGAGGCGGCGCCGGTTCCAACCATCATGTCTTCGACTCGATAGGCAGCCACGCCGTCGACCGTCGTCATGATGCTGTCGAGCGTCACGACGGTCGTATGTGGCAACCACGGTGACGTGCGGATGCCGGCCGGTGGCTGGTTCATCCGGTTGTACAGCCTGACGAGTCGGTCCGGCTCGCGCACATGGTCCGGCCCGCGCAGGAGGATCCGGTCGAACACGCTGAACGCGGTGACGTTGGCGCCAAGTCCGAGTGCCAGGGTGGCGACGGTGAAGCCCGTCAGCATTGGTTCACGCGAGAGCCGGCGCGCGGCGTATTTCAGGTCCTGCCAGAGCGATTCCCACCGTTCGGCGGCGCGCATGTGTCGATTCCTGTCGAATGCCGTTTCGTGGAGTGCGTGGAGGGTCGCCGGGTTGGCGACGAACATCTCGCGTGCAAGTTCCTGTGCCCGTGCCGGTTCAAGGCCGTCGCGACCGAGCTGTTCCGCCCGCAGTTGGATGTGCAGGTCCATCTCGTCATCGACATCGCGCCGCGCGTCGGCGCGCCGCCAGATGTCGAGTGAGAAGACCCGCCTAACGCCCGGCCGAAGGCCTTTCATGGAACGGATGCGCCCTCTGGCTTCACCGCGGAATTCTCATGGCCGCGCCGTCAGGATTTCGGTCATGACGTCCGCGTAGCGAAGCCAGTCCGCGGTCTGGCGCGTGAGGCTCGCCCGCCCGGCCGGCGTTATGCGATAGAACCGTGCGCGCCGGTTCTGCTCGGTGACGCCCCAGTCGGCCGTGACGAGCCCTCGTTTCTCGAGACGGTAGAGCGCCTGATACAGCGCCGCGTCTTCGAGGACGAGGCGTTTACGTGAGCGGGTCTCGAGCCAGGACGTCAACTCGAACCCGTGCATGGTTTGCCAGGTCAGTGCCTTCAGAACGAGGACGTCGAGCGTCCCCTTCACTACCGCCAGCGGCTCGGCCATCGGATTCCCGGAGCAGGTCTGATATAAGACACTTAGACAAGCAGGATCGTTGGCCGGCCTCGGGTGGCAACGTTAAAGGTTTGCAAGAACTTCCCTGTGCTCGGATCCGGCGAGCGGTCGATTCCGGGAGATTAAAGAAATCTTCGCGTAAACTCGCTGACTCGATGCAGGGGAATCCCTGACAAGGGCCGTCGTCGCGAAATCGTCATTACCGCGGAAGGCACCTGGCCGTCTGTACGATGAGTCCCAGTACGCTCACTTGCAGGAGTCGGTATGTACCTCAGACAGCACTACAAGTCACCATCCGTTCCAACGCCCACGTACGTCGTCGTGCCCGCGCGACAGCGGCTCACCATCGACGTACGCAACGCAACAGCGCTGTCGCTCGTGCCGGAAACCATCCGCCGCGCCGCAGCTGAGTCGACGTATGACGGGTCGATGGACGTGGTCATCAACTGTCAGCGATGCGTGCCACCGCCGTCGGTCATCGAATTAAGAATCCTGGCGGAAACACTCGCGGACTCAGGTGAGGTGGCGGGACCGGTTGCGGTACTCGTGCCTGGCGTGCCGGTTGCAGCGCTGCGATACAACCTCGATCACACGCTTTCACCGTGGGCGGCGTGCCAGCTCCAGGTCTTTGGCGACGCCGAGTCGATGGAGTCCTGGCTCGCGCAGTCTGAAACTGTGGTCTGATCGCGGCATCGGTTCGATTTCGGCAGCATCGGCTGAAAGCAATTCGGCGGCTTTCCACCGTTCCGTCGGGCGCGAACGGATCGACCGCCCGTCCGGACGTCCTGTAACCGCTGAAAGTGGTCTCACAACTACAACCGTCTAGAGGGTTGGTGACCATACCAGTTTCAGATTGCAGCGCCAAGCAACCTGAGACTTATGGATACGGACACTCTTCGACGCGGTCGGATTCTCCAGCTGAGTCTTGATCCCCACAACACGGACCCGCTATACCGGCAGGTCTATCAGAGCATCAGGTCGGCTATTCTCGGCGGAAGGCTCCTGCCGGGAACGCGACTCCCGTCCACGCGACACCTCGCCAAGGACCTCGGCGTGGCGCGCAGCACCGTCGTTCAGGCGTTCGAGCAGCTTCGTGCCGAAGGTTATATCCAGGCGTTTCGGGGAGCGGCCACCTGTGTACGCAAGTCATTGCCCGACTTGCATCTGAGATCAACACCCGTAAAGCCCTCGTCAGGCATGACTCGCCGGCAAGCGATCATCTCCGAGCGCGCAAGCCGGATGTTGGCTTCTCCGCATCGCTCGGTATGGACGCTCTCGCGCCCGCCGCGAGCATTTCGGGCCGGCGTTCCCGCCGTCGACGTCTTCCCAGTGGACATCTGGGGGAGGATTCTCGCACGGCGGTGGAGCAAGACGTCATCGCGCCAACTCGCGTACGGCGAACCGTTCGGGTCGCGTCCCCTTCGTGACGCGGTCGCCGACTACCTGCGAGCCGCGCGTGGCGTGCGGTGCAAGGCAGAGCAGGTCATCATCGTGTCAGGCTCGCAGCAGGCGATCGATTTGACGAGCCGGGTCCTGCTGAATCCTGGTGACGAAGCATGGCTGGAAGATCCCGGGTATCACGGCGCTCGGGGCGCGCTTACCGGCGCCGGTGCGCGAATCGTCCCGGTTCCCGTGGATGACGGCGGTCTTGTCGTGAGTGAAGGACGTCGCCGCGCTCCGCTCGCGAAACTCGCGTTCGTGACGCCGTCTCGCCAATTGCCGCTCGGGGTCACGATGTCGCTCGAGCGGCGCCTGGAGCTGATCGACTGGGCAGCCGAACGCGCCTGGATTCTTGAAGACGACTACGATAGCGAGTTTCGTTATGCAACGCGGCCGCTGGCGGCCTTGCAGGGACTCGACGATGTCGGATGTGTGCTGTATACCGGCACCTTCAGCAAGGTGATGTTCCCGTCGTTGCGGCTCGGGTACCTGGTGGTTCCAGAATCATTGATCGACGCCTTTGCGGCGGCGCGTCACTTTGCCGACTATCACTCCGCGTATATCGACCAGGCCGTCATGACGGACTTCATGGTCGACGGCCATTTCGAGCGCCACATCCGCCGCATGCGCTCGATTTACCAGGAACGCCAGTCGGTTTTGATTGACTCGGTGCGGCGCGATCTTTCCGACCACATACGAGTGGACCCGGACGATGCCGGAATGACGGTCATCGGATGGTTGCAGAACCTGCCGGACACTACGGTCGTCCAGGCGGCTGCCGGCGCGGGCATCGACCTGCTCGCGCTGAGTCCCTTCTGCATCGAGCGCACCATTCCGCCGGCTGTGCTGCTCGGCTACAGCGGCGTTCGCGAGAAGGACATCAGGGAGGGCGTCACGAAGCTCGCGGCCGTTTTTGGTGAGCTGCCGGTTCCGCGCCGAAGCACCCGGCGCATTACCGCGGCGGTTGCCTAACGGGCGCGACCGCACGCGTCACTCCGCGCGCAGTGCCATCACCGGATTCACCCGCGTCGCGCGACGCGCCGGAAGCCAGCTCGCCACAACGGCCACCAGCAGGAGCGCGAGTGCGGTAACCGCCAGGACGGCGGGATCGAGTGGACTCAGGCCGTACAGCAGGGATTCGAGGAACCTGGTGAAATACGCGACGCTGACGCCGCCGAGGACCACGCCAGCCACCACGGGCGTGAACGCCTGCCGGATCGATTCCGGCGGTGTTTGCGGCAAAGGCATCCATCGGAGA
>CBIHMX010000310.1:0-4106 GCA_966211115.1 uncultured Gemmatimonadaceae bacterium
ATTTCGGTCAGCCGGCGCAGCAGGGTACGCTGCTCGTCAGGCGACAATGTCCGGCGGAGCCCTTCCTGCTCGATCACCCGGCGGAACCACTGGCGCTCCGCTTCGTTACCGAGGTGCTCGTATTCGAAGCCCAGGTTCGACTGGTACAGCGAACGCAGGCGCGCTGCTATGTCCGCCGCGGTGCCGCTCTCGAACCCCAGCGCCTCCGCGGGCACCAGGGCCAGGTCTTCTTCGGTAATGCCGTAGAAGGACGGCTGCAGCTCGGCCGCCCCCGGCGGCGCGCTACCTAACGGGTCGATCGAGACCACGAAATGGCCATAGATACGGATGGCGTCGAGCAGCGACGCCGCCCCGGCCACACGCCGTAGCGTCGCCGCGTCCGGCGTGCCAGGTGATGCGGCCGCCGCGGACTCGGGCTGTGCGCCGCCGGAGAGTTGTGCCGCAAACCGGAAGTACTGGCGCCAGGACTCCTCCACCGAGTCCGGATCGCGCCTGAATTGCTCGAACAGTTCGGCTACGTGACCGTCGTTGTAAACGCCGATGATCGGAAGGTCGCTCATGTGATGCAATTTACATGGACGTGCGGGACAGCCAACGTGCGCTGGCCGTCACGCGCCGCTCAATCGACCGACGCAGGACGGTTGACAGGAACCGTTCCGGTAAAGATCTGCACTCGGAGACCGCCATTCGTCGTTTTCGACCGCGATTCCAGCCGGAAACCGAGTGTACGGTCGAGTTGAGTAGGCGCCAGAATTCCTACGTGCCAGCCGGCGAATCGCTGGTGCAGCACCTCGCCAAAGCTCGAAAGCAGACGTGCAGCGTCACGGGAATCGCCGAGCCGGACGCCGTAAGGCGGGTTCGACACGATCCAGCCATGTGACTGGTCGTATCCCGCCTCCTCTGCGTCGAGTTTTTCCAGTTCGACGAGGTTCGCGACGCCGGCCCGCTCGGCGTTGTCACGCGACGCGCGAATGGCCGCGGCGCTTCGGTCTGAGCCGCTGATGGCAGGAAGCGACTGACGCCTTTCGCTCTTCGCGGCTTCGGCGCGCAACTCGTCCCAGAGCTTTCGGTCAAAACCCGGCCACGCCTCGAACCTGAACGATCGCGAGCGGCCTGGTGCGATTCCGGCCGCCATCATGGCCGCCTCGATGGGAATGGTGCCTGATCCGCAAAACGGATCGTAAAGCGGACTGCGTCGATCCCATCCACTGGCGATAATCAATGCCGCCGCCAGCGTCTCGCGCATGGGGGCCTGCGTCACGCTGGTGCGATACCCACGCTGGTGCAGGTGTGCGCCGGATGAGTCCGCGCTCACGGTGCATCGGTCGTGATCGAAGCGGACGACGATGAGCTGCGAGTTGCTCACGCGCTCGCCGTCTTCCTCCGAGGTCGTCGTAGCACGGGAGTCGAAGCGCGCGGCCAGATCGCGCGCGATTCGCTCAGCGACGGCGTCGCTGTGGTACAGGCGGGACTTGCGACAGGTGACGCGGAGGGAGACTGGTGTCCCCGGCGCCAGAACCGTTTCCCACGGAATCGTGCGGGCACGTTTCTCGAGCTCGGCGAACGTCAGTGCGCGGAATTGGGCCAGCCGAACAAGAACCCGGCTCGCGGTTCGCAATTGAAGGTTTGCCTCGTACAACTGCCGCCGGGTCGCTGTGAATTCCACGCCACCGTCGAGCACATTTGCACCACGTATGCGCAGCCCTTCCAGCTCCGCTGCAACAAACGTTTCGAGACCTGGTGCGGCGACCGCAAAGGCCGTTGTGAGTGAGCCACCGGATTTGCTCCGCAGTTCAACCTCCAGAGATCCGAGTCGCTGTGTGTGAACGCGAAGTCGCACGACTCCCTGAGCGGGACGACTCCGGAGCGGACGGGGACACGTCGGACACTACGTCGCGCGCTGCAGGTCGGCGCCACCAACCCTGGCGCCGCGGCGCTGACGGAGGCGATACCAGAACAGCGCGCCGAAAATGATCGCGTAGAACAACGGCTCCCGGATGTCGCGCTTCACAGCCATGTAGTAATGCACCAGCCCAAGTACCACGGCCGGAAAGATCAGCCAGTGCAGTGCATTCCACCGCCGGTTCCCCATGCGCCTGATCCATCCCTTGGTGGAGGTGAGCGCCAGCGGAACGAGCAGCAGGAACCCCGCCATGCCTAACGTGATGTACAATCGGTCGGACACGTCCTCGACCAGGAGCGCCCAGTCGAGCTCCACGTCCAGCACGAAGTAGATCGTGAGATGGAGGAAGATGTAGAGGAAGGCGATCAGCCCGAAGATACGGCGATAACGGATGAGCCATCCCCACCCGGTCACCTTGATGAGCGGCGACACCAGCAGGGTGAGCACCAGGAAGCGGATGTTCCACTCGCCCATGAAGTGCTCCATCTCCTTCACGGGATTTGCGCCGAGGTAGCGCGTGTTGCGAGTCAGGTCCGACCAGAGCGCGAACCCGACCCACGCCGCGGGAAGCAGGCTGACGATGATGACTGGCCAACGAACCCACACCGGAGCCTTGAAGTGGCGACGACGCTCCCGCGGCGCAGGCTGGTCGATTCCCAATTCCTATCCCCGATTCCCGATTCTAGTAAAAACGCTTCAGGTCCATGCCGCGGTACAGGCTCGCGACTTCGTTATACCCGTTGAACATCAGTGTCGCCTTGCTCCGGATGCCGCCGATAATGCGCTCGCGACCCTGCGACCAGCGCGGGTGATCCACATCGGGATTCACGTTGGCGTAGAACCCGTATTCATGCGGCGCCGCCAGGTTCCACGCGGTGCGCGGTTCCTTGTCCGTGAAACGGATCCGGACGATCGACTTGCATCCCTTGAACCCGTACTTCCACGGCACCACGTGGCGCAGCGGCGCGCCATTCTGGTTCAGCAGGTCGACCCCATAGGCGCCCGTGACGAAAAGCGCCAACGGGTGCATCGCTTCATCCAGTCGCAATCCTTCGACATATGGCCACTCGAGCACCGGAAACCGCTGCCCGGGCATCTGCTTCGGATCCATCAGCGTCGTCAGCTCGATGTACTTCGCCGACGGAAGCGGCTCGACGCGCTTGATGAGGTCCGACATCGGGAAACCGCGCCAGGCCACGACCATCGACCAGGCTTCCACGCAGCGATGACGGTAAATCCGGTCCTCGATCCTGCTTGGCTTGATGAAGTCTTCGAGGTTGTAGTCGGCCGGCTTCTTGACCATGCCGTCGACCTTCACCTTCCACGGGTTCGTGACAAAATTCTTCGCGTTCACCGCCGGATCATCCTTGGCGGTCCCGAATTCGTAGAAGTTGTTGTACGTGCTGTAGTCTTCCCAGTCGGAGAGGTCCTTGCGGAGGTTTTCGCCCATCGTGACCGCACCGACTTTAGGCCCCTGCTGACTGGACGCGCTCAGCCGCTCCATCGCGGACGCAACACCGGGCCTGGAAAGTCCAGCCGCCGCGGCGCCAAGCAATCCGGCATCACGGATGAATTCGCGGCGGTTCCGGTACACCGACTCGTCGGTGATCTCTGATGAAGCGATTGGGTGTTTTGGAGTAATCCGAATCAGCATTCCTGGCTCCAGATTGGATGGGCCATGGATCAGCCCCGCACCCGAAGATATCTCCCGGGAACACCATTTGGTTCCTTTTTACCTGAGATTCGCGCTGCACTTAACGGCGATTTTCGCGGTACCAGCTGACCACGGACGGGCACGGATGACGTGGATGGACACCGATTCACGGGTGAAGCCGGGACGGCCAGATCTCGAATCAGAAGTTGAGTGCCGTCCCGGCTTCACCCGTGATCAGTGTCCCTCCGCGTCCCCCGAGCCATCCGCGTTCTGCCCGTTCCGCGAAAATCGCCGCTGAACGCAACAGCGAGAATCGCTGTTAACAGGAAGGCGCTGGTAAACGAAATGGAGCGGGGACGCGATCGCCTACGTCGCTCCGCGCTTCGAGCGCGCTCCAGAGAATCGCGTCGCGAATCTCCTGCAACGTCTCGGCGGCGATCGACGGATCCCAGGGGGCGCCCGTCAACGCGCGCAGGCGGCTGGGACTTGCCTGGGGCCGGCGGCGCGCAAAGTCCGCCCACTGGCGCATGACGCCGCGGGCCCCAGGCA
>CBIHMX010000311.1:0-4096 GCA_966211115.1 uncultured Gemmatimonadaceae bacterium
CCCCATGAAGCACCGACTCCCGGATGCCCGGAGAGTCCGACGCGATCACCGCGGTCCCGCAGGCGGCAGCTTCCAGGTTGGTGATTCCCCAGCCCTCCTTGGGTGACGTGAAGACCAGGGCCCAGGCGCGGCGCAGGAGCCGGAGCTTGTCAGCCTCGCTGATTCGCCCAAGAAACTTGACGCGATCACCGAGGTCAAGCGAGGTCGCGAGTCGCTCGAGTTCCGGTCGATAATCGCCTGCGCCGGCGACTTCGAGCGTGGCGCCTGGGATGTTCGCCCTGGCAAATCCCCGCAACACGAGGTCGACCGCCTTGTAGCGCTTGAGGCGGCCGAGGTAGGCAAAAACCGGGGAGGGGGCCCGTGCACTCGCGTCCGGTGTGAATCGCTTCGAGTCGATCCCGCAATAAATGACCTCGATCCGCGACCGGTCGATGCCCCGCGCCACGAGGTCATCGGCGGTGCTTTCGGAAATCGCCTCGAACGGCACCTTCCGGTAGACCCAGGGGATCGGCCGCTCCGCGAGCCAGACCGCTGCCGCGACCGGAAAAGGGAGTTCCTCGAAAACGGTCGAGCCAAACAGGTGTGGGACGACCGCCACGACGGGGACGTTCCCCCAGCGCGGCGTATGGAGCGGCATCTTGTTGATGTCCTCGACGAGCACGTCGACCGGCCGCTGTGCGAAATGCTCCCGGTAACCGCCCCGGGCGAGCAGCCGGAACGTGTTCCGCGTCCCGACGCGCGTGACTTCTATCCCGTCGAGCACTGCACGAGGCGGACAACCAGGCCAGCCACCGCACAGCAGGCTCACTTCGTGACCCTGCGCCGCCAGGCGGCCGAAGATCTCGTGCAGGTGGATCTCGGCGCCGCCGGCTTGCGGGTTCTCGCGGTCCTGCCAGTTCACAACGAGGATCCGCAATCAGATCCTCCCGAGTTTTCTCGCCAGGGCATCGAGCACGCCATTCACGAATCGCGCGCTCGCGTCCGTCCCAAATCGTTCGGCGAGATGAATCGCTTCCTTGATGACCGTGCGCGCCGGCGTGTTGCCGATGTGAAATTCGGCGGCCGCGAGTCTCAATACCGAGCGGTCGATGGCACTCAGTCGCTCGAGTCGCCAGTTCGTCGTTATGGAAGCGAGGTCGGCGTCGATCTGCGGCAGCTCCTCGTCGGCCTTTCGAAGGATTGGTCCGGCAAAGCTGCGTTCGTCGGGACCGACGGCGAGATCGGTGAACAATCGTTCACCGACGTGAATCAGGCCGCCATCGGGGACGAGGTCCCACGCGTACAACGCCTGCAACGCGCGGGCGCGCGCTCGCCGGCGGACGCGGATTTCATGCGCTGTCAGCGGCATCCAGACGGTCGAGCAAATCAATCATTTCGAGCGCGGCCAACGCAGAGTCCCAGCCCTTGTTGCCATGATCACCGCCGGCGCGCGCCAGCGCCTGCTCGGTGGTATCGCACGTCAGGACGCCCAGCGCGACCGGCGTCTCGAACTCGCCCGCCGCCTGTTGGAGCGCGCGCGCGCACTCGCCGGCGACGTAGTCGAAGTGGGGCGTTTCACCCCGTATGACGGCGCCGAGGGCCACGACCGCATCGTAGCGGTCCAGGGTCAACAGGCGCCTGACGACGATGCCGAGCTCCCATGCGCCGGGGACCCACACGACGTCGATATCGTCGAGTGACGCGCCGTGCCTGACGAGCGCATCCATCGCGCCTTCCACGAGCTTCTGCGTAACGTCTTCGTTGAACCGGCTGACGGCGACCGCGATCTTTCGCCCCACCCCGTGCGGGGACCCGCTGAATTCGGCCATTCAGGTCGACAACAGGTGGCCAAGCTTGTCGCGCTTGGTATCGAGATACCCGGCGTTTTCGTCGGTGGCCGGGGCCGCCAGATGCTCGCGACCGACCACTTCCAGCCCGTAACCGCCGAGGCCAACGAGCTTCTTCGGATTATTCGTCAACACGCGAATACGCCTAACGCCAAGGTCGAGGAGGATCTGCGCGCCGATACCGTAGTTCCGGAGGTCGGGCGCGAAGCCGAGCTTTTCGTTGGCCTCGACGGTGTCGTGTCCGGCATCCTGCAGTTCGTACGCCTTGAGCTTGTTGAGCAGACCGATGCCGCGGCCTTCCTGGTCGAGGTACACGATCACGCCGCGACCCTCGGCCACGATGACTTCCATTGCCTTGTGGAGTTGCCACCCGCAATCGCAGCGGCGCGAGTGGAAAACGTCGCCCGTCAGGCACTTCGAGTGCATGCGAACGAGAACGCTGTCGGCGCTGCCCAGGTCTCCGTAGGTGATGGCGACATGTTCGCGATCGTCGACGTCGTTGCGATAGCCGTACACCTTCCAGTCCGCGCCGCCGATGTCCGTGGGCAGCCGCGCCTCGGCGACGCGGTGCACCAGCCGCTCGGTGGAGAGGCGATAGGCCACCAGGTCAGCGACCGTGATGAACGTGAGGTTGTGCGTTGCCGCATAACGATCGAGTCCGTCGCGGCGCATGGCGTGGCCGTCGTCGTCGAGTATCTCGCAGACGACACCGGCCGGCGTGAGCCCCGCCAGGCGGCACAGGTCGATGGCGGCCTCGGTGTGTCCCACGCGTTGCAGGACGCCACCAGCTCTGGCGCGGAGGGGATGGATGTGGCCGGGGGTCCGTATCTCGGCGGGCCCCTTGGTCGGATCGGCAACGACACGAATGGATGCGGCACGATCCGAAGCGCTGATGCCCGTCGTGACGCCGTATTGCGGACCGGCATCGACGCTCACCGTAAACGCGGTCCGGAATTCGTCCGTGTTCTCCCGCGCCTGGAGCGAAAGGCCGAGCGCCGAAACGCGCGATGGTTCGAGCGCGACACAGATCATGCCTTTCGCACGCAGCATGAAATTGACCATGTCGGTGGTCACCAACGCCGCCGCGCAGATAAGGTCGCCCTCGTTTTCGCGGGACTCGTCGTCCGCGACCACGACGAACTTGCCGTCGCGGATGTCCCTGATCGCCTGTTCAACCGTGCCGAACGCCATGCATGAATCCTAGTTGGGGCGAGCCCCTTGCAGCCAGCAGGAAGCCCTCCCGGAGGGCCGTTCAGGGGGCTTGATACGGTGTGAGCAGCCCCTGGACATATTTGCCGATGATGTCCGCCTCGAGGTGGACGCGGTCTCCCGGGGCAAGGCGGCCTAACGTCGTGTGCCGCCCGGTGTACTCGATCACGGATACCTGCAGCAAACCGGGCGCCGGCAGGGCGTTGACCGTCAGGCTGACGCCATCCACGGTGATCGAGCCGCGGGGGACGAGCAACCGCTCGACGTCCGGTGGCACGTTGATATCGATCAGGAGCGCGCTTTCGTGCCGGACGGCGCTCCTCACCAGGCCAACCGCGTCGACATGACCCTGTACCAGGTGCCCGCCGAGCCGGTCGCCTGCCCGGACCGAGCGTTCCAGGTTCACCGTTGTGCCCACTGACCAGTCACCGAGCGTCGTCCGGCCGAGCGTCGTCGAGACAGCAGCCACGGTGAACGAGGTGCCACTGATGGAGCGGACCGTCAGGCAGGCGCCATTCAGCGCAATGCTCTCGCCCATCTCAAGGTCGGACCACGGCCCGGAAACGCTGAACTCACGACCAGCATCGGTGTCGGCGACGCGCTGGATCGTTCCCACGGCCTCAACGATCCCGGTAAACATCAGCGACGCTCCGGCGCGAGCACCAGCATGCGATCATCACCGATGGGTTCCGCGGAAATCTGTCGCGAGCGCCGGATTACTTCCTCCAGCTTCGACGGTGTTCCGAGGGCAGGCAGCGCGCCCGACCCGAGTTCAACCGGCGCCTCGAAAATTACGAGTCGATCGACGACCCCGGCGTCGACCAGCGATGACGCCAGCGATGCGCCGCCTTCGACCAGCAACGATTGCACGCCTCGTTTCTTCAGCTCGCGCAGGGCGCCGGTCAGGTCCGCCTGCGCGACGTCCACGCCCAATGCGCGCAGCCGGGTGGCATGTGCCTCGTCAGGCGCTTCCGCGAAAACGAGCACGGGCGCCTGGTCGACACCCTGTGCGAGCCTGGAGTCCAACGGCAGCCGCCCCGCTCGCGAGAACACGACACGCA
>CBIHMX010000312.1:0-4063 GCA_966211115.1 uncultured Gemmatimonadaceae bacterium
GCCCCACGGCATCCCCCTGGCCAACCACGAGGTGCGCCAGCGCAGCCGCGATAATCGATGCATAACGCCACTTGGACACGCCCACCTCGGGGAAGGCCATCGATGCGCTGCCGTCAAGCACCAGCATCACCGACATGCTCGTGGTTTCCCGGAACTGGCGTGTGTACAACCGATCGCTGCGTGCGAGCAGCTTCCAGTCGAGGTATTTCAGGTCATCGCCCGCTCGATAGGGCCGGTGCTGCTGGAACTCCGAGCTGTAGCCATGGAAGGGACTCCGGTGAGGTCCCGCTCGCAGTCCCTCGACCACCAGCCTGGCCGCGAGCTCCAGGTCCTCGATCGCGCTGACGACGTCGGGAGACAGCAGCGGAGTCATCCGCTCACGGGCGCACGGCGCCCAGCAGTCGCGCGATCACCTGGTCCGGGTCGACACGGTCTGCCTCGGCCTGGTAATTCACCAGGACCCGGTGGCGCAGCACCGGCAGCGCCACGGCCGTGACGTCTTCGAGCGACGGCGCCGGACGACCATCGAGCAAGGCCGTGGCCTTGGCGCCTAACAAGAGTGCCTGGCCGGCGCGTGGACCGGCGCCCCACCGCACCCAGTCCTTCACCGGTTGCGGCGCCGAGGGATCGTCGGGGCGGGTTGCTCTCGTCAGGCGCAACGCATAGTCGACCACGTTCGATGCCGCCGGCAGCTCACGGACCAGCATCCGGGCCGACTCGAGTTCCGCGCCCGACGCGGCCACGGTGGCCGCACGCTCGGCGCCGGTCGTGGTCTCGGCAATGATCCGCCGCTCGTCGTCAGGCGTCGGATAGCCGATGACGACATTGAACAGGAACCGGTCGAGCTGCGCCTCGGGAAGGGGGTGCGTGCCTTCCTGCTCGATCGGGTTTTCCGTCGCCAGCACGAACAGCGGCCGTTCGAGTTCATGCCGGACGCCACCCACGGTGACCTGGTATTCCTGCATGGCCTCCAGCAACGCGGCCTGCGTGCGCGGCGGCGTGCGATTGATCTCGTCGGCCAGGATGATGTTCGCGAACACCGGTCCTGGAATGAACCTGATGCTCCGCTTTCCAGTGCTCGTGTCTTCCTCGATGACCTCGGCGCCGAGGATGTCGGACGGCATGAGGTCCGGCGTGAACTGGATGCGGTTGAACCGGAGGCTCAGCGCTTCAGCGAGGGTCTTGATGAGCAGCGTCTTCGCGAGGCCCGGCACACCTCGAAGCAGGCAGTGTCCACCGGCCAGCAGACAAGTGAGCACCTCACGGACCACCGGGCGTTGCCCGATGATCACTCGTGATACTTCCCGCTCGAGGCGGGCGACGAGGTCGCCGGCCTGCTCGAATGTGAACTCTTCCGGCGCGCCCTGCACAGGCGGTGTTTGTGTTGACGTCACCCTTTGAATCTACACAGCGGATGGCCGGGTGCATGCCGTGCAATGGTTGAAGGACGCACGAACGTTCGCCCCGTTCAACGTTTCAACTATGTAACTAGTCAACGGCCTACCTGTAGTTTCCGAACTTCAGCTCCACGCCGAAGTCCTTCGAGCGCAGCAGCGCCATCGCGGCCTGCAAGTCGTCCTTTGACGGCGAACTGACGCGCACCTGGTCACCCTGGATCGCGGCCTGGACTTTTTTCAGCTTCGCATCCTTGATGGCCGCCGCGACTTTCTTCGCGGTGTCCGAATCGAGCGCCATCTTGAGGCCGACGTCCTTGCGCACCGTGTCACCGCCCGCGGGAATCGTCTCACCCACGTCGAGGTTCTTCACCGGTACGCCGCGCTTGATCAGGCGGCCCTGCAGGACATCGAACAGCGCGCGCATCCGGAAATCATCCTCGGCCACCAGCTTCAACTTGCTCTCGGCGCGAACGAACTCGATCGCGGCCTTCGAGCCCTTGAAGTCGTAGCGTTGCGCGATCTCCTTCTGCGCCTGGTTCACGGCATTGTCGACCTCCTGCAGGTCGACGCCGGTCGTTACGTCAAATGAACTGTTGGTCGCCATT
Organism: uncultured Gemmatimonadaceae bacterium; assembly: GCA_966211115.1. Taxonomy (GTDB): domain Bacteria; phylum Gemmatimonadota; class Gemmatimonadetes; order Gemmatimonadales; family Gemmatimonadaceae; genus JABWBJ01. Next base: position 2,003 of record CBIHMX010000312.1, read on the forward strand.
GATCATGGGAGTGAGACAGGAACGTGAGGGAAGAATGACAGGTTGGGAACGCGAAACACGTTGCCTCCAATGTCGCCATTCGTTCTACACTGGAGTACCACCCCACGCCAATGACCCAGAATACCCTTCCCGATCCCATCCTGGTCGCTTTCCAGACCGCCGTCGCCGGCCGGTACTCCATCGACCGTGAGCTCGGTCGGGGTGGAATGGGCATTGTGTACCTGGCGCACGAACTGCACCTGGATCGCCTGGTCGCCATCAAGCTGCTGCCCCCGGAACGCGCATCCGACCCGGCGCTACGCGAGCGGTTCCTCCGCGAAGCCCGCCTGGCAGCAAAACTGTCCCATCCGAACATCATCCCGATCCATTCGGTCGCCGAGTCCGGTGAGTTCGTGTATTTCGTGATGGCGTACGTCGATGGCGAGACGCTGACCGACCGCGTTCGCGCGCGAGGTCCTCTGAGTGTTGCGGATGGTGTGCGCGTGCTGCGGGAAGTCACGTGGGCACTGGCACACGCGCACTCCATGGGGCTCGTGCACCGCGATGTGAAGCCGGACAACATCCTCCTCGAGAACAACTCGGGGCGGGCACTGGTTGCCGATTTCGGGATCGCCGCGGTCGTGGCCGAAACAGCCTCGCACGGGGCCGCGGGGACGCCCGAGTTCATGAGCCCGGAACAGGCTTTGGTCGGCGCCATCGATGCCCGCAGCGCCATCTATTCCCTTGGGGCAACGGCGTTTTTCGCCTTCTCGGGCCGTGTGCCATTCGAGGGTCGCTCCGCGACCGAGATTCTCGCGAAACATGCCACCGAGGCACCCCCCACGCTCGCCTCGTCAGGCATAACGGTTCCGCGCCGGGTCGCCGCGCTCGTGGATCGTTGCCTCGCCAAGGAACCCGGCCTCCGGCCCGCCAGCGCCGAAGTCGTTTCCGAGCAACTCGGGTTGGCACTCGACCAGCGCCGGGAACTTCCGGTGGCGCTCCGAGCGTTCGTGAAACGCAATTCGCGCCTCGACGGCGGCGGAACGTTGATCGCCACCGCGGGGCTCGCCGCGAGCGCGGTATCCCTTGCCAACCTGTATGGGGGTGAGACCGGCTGGTTGACGCTGGCCGCCGGAGCCGCGGTCGGCCCGCTTGCCTTCATGGTCAACGCCGCGCGGCGGTTGCTCCGTCAGGGCTTCACGTATGCTGACGTCGCGCCTGCGTACGAGCGCGAACGTGAACAGGTGAGCGAAGAGCTTTCTGTCGATCGCCAGCGTACGCCGGTCCTCCTCGAGAAAACGCTCAAGGTCGTTGGTATCGCCGGCGTCACGGCGTTTGGCGCTACCGTGGCGACGCTCCTCAGCATCGGCCTGCTGAACGTGAACTTCGGACCCGGTTTCGGCCGCGACCTGATCAACCGGCTCATGTACATCGGTATCGGTGGTGGCATGATCGGGCTCCCGGCCTCGCTCGGCTATCTCGCGCTGCTCCAGCGGCGCACTGATGTCGATACCGGGTTCTGGGCGAAGATCTGGAAGGGCCCGATCGGCCGGCTGGCGTTCTCGATTGCGCGGCGATCCGGCGGCGCACGGCCGGCGGCGGCAGCGATGACGCACCGCGCGACCGAACTGTCGTTAGGCCTGGCCGCCGAACAGCTCTACGAAAGCCTGCCGAAGGAAACGCGCCTGGCGCTCGGTGACGTGCCGGCGGTCCTGAAGCGGCTGCAGGACGACGCACAGTCGCTTCGCCGGCGACTCGAGCAACTCCAGGGCGCGCTCATCGAGACGCAAGCGGTCAGCGATTCACCCGACTTTACGCACCTGCGCGCCATGCGCGACGACGTTCAGGGGAAACTCGGCGAATCCGTCGGCACGCTCGAGACGCTGCGTCTTGGTTTGCTGCGACTGCACGCGGGTTCCGCAACCATCGAGGGCTTTACCACGCATCTGGGCGTGGCTGCCGAAGTGTCGAATCAGGTTTCGAGGCTGGTGTCCGCGCGCGAGGATGTGGAAGACGCCCTGCGATTCCCGAGTCCGCCTGTGGCGACACCGACGTGATGCGAGTCTCCGCGAAAGGCGAATC
>CBIHMX010000313.1:0-4028 GCA_966211115.1 uncultured Gemmatimonadaceae bacterium
GGGATCGTGTCGGACAGCACGTCGGTCACACGCGACCACTTCCGCCATGCGCGCAGGAACACGCGATTCATCGACTCGCCGTGACGGTAGATGAACCAGCAGAGGAACGGCACGGGCAACGTCATCACCAGCCCAAGCCGCCAGTCGAGCATCAGCAGGACCGTGCTGAGCCCGATCAGCATGATCAGGGACAGCGACACGTCCACGATGCCGAACGCCAGGAAGTCCCAGAGACGATCAGTATCCGAAGTCACGCGCGTGATCAGGCCGCCCGTCTTCTTCCGTGAGAAGAACGACAGGCTCAACCTCTGGATGTGCTCGTACAACTCCGCGCGCAGGTCGCGGGCCACGAGCTCGCCTAACACGGACATCAGGCGTAACCGCAGGTGGGCCGCCGCCTGGCGCACCACGAACACGAGCACCATCGCGGCCACGGCCATCCACGCGATCGAAAACGCCGCGTCAGGCGACATCGTCCCCGCCTGCACCGGCCTCACGACGCGATCGATGACGTAGCCGGCGAGGTAGGGCGGCACGAGACTCACCATCGTGATCACCGCCGCCGCGCCCATGCCGAAGAACACCTGCTTCCGGTACGGCGCGAGATACTTGATGAGACGAAGGGTTACAGCCGCGCGACGTTTCGCCACGAGCGCCTGCGCGTCGCGCACCGGCCTCGCCACCGCATCGGCGTAGACACGATCGGCATCGTCGGACGTGACCGTTCGATCCTTCAGCGCCTCGTCCAGGACGAAACGGATGTTCTCGAACGCCCCGCGCTGCCGCTGGGTGTATCGCGCGACGGCAAGCGGTGGCTCGTCAGGCGCACCCGCCAGCAGGAGCGTGTTGGCGCTCAGGCCGGGCGATTCGTGCACGGCCTGGATGTGGCGTCGCTCGATCGAACGCACATCCCACACACCAGGAGCGCTCTCGCGCGCGATCGCAACGTGGCTGGGGCCGAGCGCAATCCATGACGCCGAGAGCCTCAAGCCTGCATCGAGGTCGGCGAAAGCATAAAGCTGTACGGGTTCGTCGTTCCACGCGCGCTCGATCTCGGCGCGCAGGTCGGGCGGGAGCTGGCCCGGTTGTCCGATGTACCGGCCGATGATTTCGCGATCTATTTGTATGGCGTGTTGCATTGTCGTGATCCGGAGGGAGGGAAATAAAAAGGCCTTTCGGGTTTGCTGGAGCACCCGAAAGGCGGATCACGACATCGGAACCGGCGCTTCTAGGGTGCTCGACCTCCATCGATGAAAACGTCCACCTGCGACGTTCCAGGGCGTACGTCGCCCCAGCGCGCATAACGAACTCGCGGCTGGACGCGGTATCGGCTGGACATCGAGGTGGACGTTGACATTCGAGTGGTGATTTTCTCCGGTTGCATCGGACTACACGATCCTGTACGGCGACTGCCAGACTGCTGTTTCAACTATGAGGGAGCACGGTTCCGGCGCGCAACCCCCGGTAATAGAGCGACCCCGGGAGCGTGTGACGCGTCACAAACATCCGGGTGGATGGCCGACTGGCGAGGCAAACAACGTCAGCTATCAACCACAACTCGCGCTCCAAGTATGCCCGAGATCGCGGACGTGAGTTGCTCCCAACGGCTCCGTTCGGCAGTGAGCTGCTTCCGGCCGGCGGTTGTGATGCGGTATTCGCGGACCTTCTGGTTATGCTCCGAAATCTTCCAGCTTGCCGTGATCCACTTGCGTCGCTCGAGCCGGTGGAGAGCTGGATACAGCGACCCGGTCTCAACCTGCAGGACGTTGCTGGAGTGGGCGCGGATCATCTGCATGATGCCGTACCCGTGCTGCGGCCCCCAGCAGAGGGTCTGGAGGATCAGGGCGTCGAGCGTGCCCTGAAGCAGGTCGATCTTGGAATTGGCGCGGGCTCGAGGAGACATGGTAGAAGGTGGCTGTAGAATTCCTACAGCCTTTGACCCGGGCAGGCTGGAGACGGTTTACTCCTTCGCGATGGCGCAGGAATCTTCCAGAAAGAACGAGTCTTTCGGGTTCGGAGTGGGTATTGGTCTTCGCTTCCGCGGGCAGATGGGCGCGGCACGTCAAAGGCTGGAGAACCGAGTCGCCGCGGATAACACGAATCAACGCGGATCCCTTTCCACTCGGCTCACGGGGTAATTCGACGTCGTCGGGCGCCGGATGCACACAACACGGGAGTTGTGGGGAAGGCGCCGAGGGATCGGTCTCGATAGAGGAGCCAAACGGAATGAGATCCGCGTGGATTCGCGTGATCTGCGCCGACTCGGTACTCTAGCCGTTGACCCGCCGCGCAAATCCGCTAGCGGCCTATGTGCTCGAACTCTTCTCTAACGATGCGAGATGCCGGCTGACGATGAAGAACAGTACGAACGGCCCCAGGGCGCCAAGCAACCAGACGACGTTGTAGATCGCTGAACTCGGAAGGCCCTGCTGCGTGAAACCGGTGAAGAGCAGGTACCCTCCCGCGATGAGAGCGGCGAGGACCACCGGGACGCCGAACTTTGCTAGGCGGCTCGAGCGCGTCATGTACAACGTCACGATCACCAGTGGCGTGAAGAGCAGGGCCGACCACCAGATGAGGAGATGCTGGTAGGGCAGGAAGGTGAGGAATCCAACGAGGTAGGTGGCGCAGGCAATGCGCCACGACCATCCCAGCCACCACCATCGTCGCGACTGATCAGCCGGCACCATTGTCTCCATTTTCTGGCTTGAGGCCCATCTCGGCGAGGAACTGGATCCCGCCTGTCGGCAGGTCACCGCGTTTGGCGGCGCGGGTGAGTACGAGTCTCTCCTTCGCGCGCGTCATGCCAACATAGAGCAGGCGTCGCCCTTCCTCGATATCCAGCTTGCCGGCGGGCCGGTCGCGACTCCCGCCCGGAAGCTCCGAGTCTTCGACGCCGACGACGTACACGCGCGAGAATTCGAGTCCCTTGGTGGAATGCAAGGTGAGCAGGCTGACGCGATCCTTCGAGACCTCGCTGCCGTCCTGTCGCGAGAGTGCAACCAGCTCCAGGAACTGCGCGATCTGGCCTTCGAGCAGCGGCGCGTTACATCGCAGGAGGAGACGGCGCAGGCGGGCCATCGCTTGCGGGTAGCGGTCATCGGCCGTGCGCTCGGTCCGCAGCCGCTCCATCAGTTTGCGGCCGCCGAGTCGGTCGATGACCTCGTCGACGTGCGGGATGCTCATGTCGCCCGCCAGCTCGCGCTGGATACGGTACTGTTCGAGCGCGTCGCTGTACCTGCCTAACGCATAGTACGCCGTCGCCTTCTTGAGTTCGCTGAACTCGCCAGCGGCCGGTGACGTTCCTCCCGAAGGATCGAGCGCCAGTGCGATACCGAGTTGGTCGAGCAGGTTCGCCAACGCCGTCCGGCGCGACCGAATCAGTCGTTCGTCATCCAGCCGCAGAAAAACCTGGGCAAGCGTACGTGAATCGTCCAGCGCGCGATGGGAGTGCCCCGTCGGGATATGAAAATGCTCCGCCAGGTCCGTCAGCCGCCTGCTCCCCGGATGCAGTTCCCTCGCGAGGACCAGCGTGTCGTACGTGAGGAACACGTGACCACCGCTCATGCGCTCGAGAATCGGGAAATCGAAGCGATACCCGTTATGCGCAATGAGGACGTTCTTGCCGCAGAAATCCCGGAACGCGTCCCAGACCTGCTCGAAGTGCGGTGCATGCTCGACGTCCTGCTCCGTGATCCCCGTCAGCGCAACGACCGCGGCGTGAATCGGCACTCGTGGCTTCACGAGCGATGACCACACCTCGGTCACCTGACCGTCTCTCACCCGCACCGCGGCGAGATCGATGATTTCGGCCTTCGATACGTCCTTGTCGGTGGTCTCGATGTCGACCGCGTTGAAATCCCTGAACGCCACCTCGCCACGCCGTGTCGCGACGAGTTGCAGCGCCTTGAAGACCCCCAGGGCGATCCCAAAAGAAGGCGTATCATTCGCTCGAATCGCTTCCGCTTCAGCGGGACACTCGGGGCCAACGCCAAATCGCGTGAACCCGACGCTCTGAAGCAGTGCCC
>CBIHMX010000314.1:0-4026 GCA_966211115.1 uncultured Gemmatimonadaceae bacterium
TAAGGATTGAATTACGAGGAAATTGCGGCGGCGCTGGTGCTCTCGGTGGGTTCGGTCGGAACGACCCTGGCGCGCGCGAGACGCAGGTTGGCGGAATCGTACGAGGCGCTGCAGGCGGGCGACGGGCGGCGAGCCGCCGGTGGAGATGAACATGACCGATAGACATGAACACCTGGACGAAGGCACGATCCATGCCTGGCTCGATGGCGCACTGCCGCCTGACGAGTCGGCGGGGGTCGAAGCCGCGTCGAATACATGCCCCGAGTGCGCGGCGCTGGTTGCCGAGGCGCGTGGCCTGATTGCCGCGTCGTCACGGATCCTGTCGTCGCTGGACACGGTTCCCGCGGGCGTGATTCCGGGCAGCTCGGGGAACGTCGACCAGTTGGCGGCACTTCGAGCCCGGCACAGTCAGAAGAAGCGAACCTGGTGGAACGACCGGCGCATCGTCGCCGCGGCGTCGATCATGTTCGTCGCCGGTGTCTCGACGATGGTGTGGCGCTCGGCGCCCGACAGCGCGAAGAGTCCGTTGGCCGAACAGGCTGCCGATGCCGTGCAGCCGCTTCCAGATAGTGTTGACCGCATGGCAACTGCCCCAGCCGCGAGCGATGCGGCAAGCCTGACGCGGGAAGCGCCGGCGCGGGAAGCTCCGGCGCGGGAAGCTCCGGCGCGGGAAGCTCCGGCGCGGGACGACAGAATCGAGGCAACCGCGCGGCGAGCGGCACCGTCGCCCGTGCCGGTTGCACCCGCGGCCGACAGCGCAGCCGAACGAAAGGTGGCGGCCAGCACGGCGCTGGCCGGCAAGGCGGCGGCGAATGAGGTGAAATTGGCCGATTCTGGCCTGGCCGACCGCACTCGTCAGGCAGCATCGCGCCGGGAGTTGGCGCGCACGGACCAGGTGGCGCCGATGCAGCAGCAGCTTCGACAACAGGGGACGGTGGGTCAGCTACAGGGGTTCCAGCAGTTGCGTCCGGACACGATTCCTGTGAACGCGCCGCCGCCGTCGTTTGGCGCCCGCGCCCGGATTGCTCCGGCGGTGCCGGGTGCAGCGGCAGTTACGTCGTGTTACCGGCTTTACACTGGCACGCCGACGACCGATGCCGAACGGCGCGCCGAAAATCCTGATCGGGTGGAGCTGCTGCCGCAGCAGGTTCCGGTACTCAGCGATCCGGCCTGGTATCGTACGCGCACGTACGGCCCGGTGCGCGATACGACACTCGCGTGGCGGTCGATCGACTCGATCACGGTCGAGTTGCGCAGCCGGCTCGGTGCCGATTCAACCGGCATGCGATTCCTGACGACGGGTGCGTTGCCAAACGTTCTCGGGCTGCGTGACGTGCGTCCCGCCATCGCGGTGAAAAGCGCATGTCCTTGATGGGCAACACGTCACCGCGGCCGTGGCGCCTTCGTTTGCGAGAGGGCCCGCATCGTCGTCCGCCCCGCGGCAAACGCGCCTAACAACACGTAGATGTAGTACGAATAGAACCGCCACCAGATGAGCGCCGCCGCCATGACGTCCGACGGCAGGATGTCGCGCATGATGTGGCTGAACCCGAACTCCATCGCGCCACCGCCCGCCGGCGCCGGGATCAGCGCCCCACCATACAGCAGCACCAGCGGCCATAGCACCAGCGACGTCAGCGGCACCTCGGCGCCTAACGCGTGGATGATGATGGGCAGCGTCATCAGCCGGCCACAGATGTGCGCGATGGAGCAGGCCAGCGATCCCGCCATCATCGACACCCTCGCGTGCCGTACCGCATCGACGCTGTCGCGGAGGTGGCGCAGGGAAAGCTGCACGCGGCGCCAGACACCCGCCCCGATCCCGATCGCGCGCGCCCACGCCGGCGGCGGACCGTGGCTTCGCCGGCGCGAAAGTGCCCAGGCACCGGTGCCGAGTCCCAGCACGACCGTCGCGTAGCCCCCCACCATGGCTGCTACACCCTTCAGTGCACCACTCGCCGGCAACACCAGCAGCAGGACGCTCGCGATGATCACCAGCGAGATCAGTTCGATGAACAACTCGAGGAACAGCACGAGCAACGCCCGCGACGTCGGCACCCGCGCCTCGCGCAACACCAGGAATCGCGCCGGCTCGGCGCCGACGCGCGCCGGGGTGATCGCCGTGGCGAAGTCGCCGCCCAGCGTCGCCCGTGCCGCGGTCCCGAACTGCAGCGGAATGCCGCAGGCCCGCGCCGACAGGGCGATCTTGGCACTCCGCAGCGTCAGCTCGAACGTCACCGCGCCTAACGCCATCAGGTGCGCCCACCACGGCAGCCCGAGCGCGACGCCGCCTTCCGGCCAATGCGAAAGTATGACCCAGACCGCGACACCAGCTGCCGCGGCAAAGGAAATGATGACCAGCAACCAGCGCGAAAACGTCAAGGGGCCCTTGGGCCTCGGGCCCGGAGTATCAGATGGAGCGGAAGTGGGAGGAGCGAATCAATAACGCCCCGTCACCGAATTAGATGCCCCGTGCCCCATGCCTCGTGCCCCTAATTTCGCCCAATCCTCAACCCCACCGTCATCGTCCGGCCCGCCGTCACCTGCAGGTTGTCGCGCTCGAACCGCTGGACGTTGGTCAGGTTGTCGATCCGGCCGAACCACTCGACGTCGCGGTTGAGGATGTGACTCACCGACAGGTACGGACGAATGATGCCCGGGTAGTCGCGCCAGTAGTCGCGTAACGCGTTCACCGAATCGCTGGCTTGCGTCTCGTCACCCACATACCGCGTCCAGTCGTAGCCCGTCCACGGCCCGATGTACACGCTGCCAAACGTCAGTGTCGTATGCCCGACGTCCCAGCTCAGCGACACGCTGCCCGACGACATCGGCACTTCCGGCACACGGTCACCGACCTTCAGGTCACCGGAATACGAGTCCGACAGCGCTTTCACGCGGCTGTCGGTGAGACTGAACGTACCGTTCGCCCGCAGGTTGCCGTGCCGGACCTGGCCTTCGACTTCCGCGCCGCGGTTGGCGATCTGGCCGACGTTCTGGTACTGAATCGTGCGGCGATCCTTGATGACCTGCTGGATCAGTCCCTTCGCGATCTGCGAGTAACCGGTCAGCGACAACATGGCATGATCGCCGGCAAACCATTCCAGCCCGCCCTCGAATCCCGACTGCGTTTCCGGCTTGAGCGCCGCGTTGGCCACCTGCCGGAACTTCAGCGTGGCGATGGCACGCTGCGCACTCGGCGGGGGCGGACGAATGCCCTTGCCGTAGGCGCCGCGCAGCTTGAACGTCGACGCACCGGCGTCCCGGGTCATCGCGATGCCCAGCATCGGCGACCAGGCGGCGAGGATGGCGTCGCCGAACGTGCTGTTCCGGTCCCCGCGCACGCCGCCGGTGATGAAAATCGACCGCGCGAGGTCGACCTTCATCTGCGCGTAGACACCGTAATTGCGGATGTCGTCGCGTTACAGCGCGGAGAGCTCGTTGAGTGAATCGCCGCCCACTTCCGAACTTGCGCCCAGTCGTTCACGAACGAGCGTGGTGTGGTCGGTGCCGAGCGTGAGCGTGGCGCCGCCGTTCGACGCTTCGATCACGCGCAGCGCGGTGCTGAACCGGATCGAACGCTTGGCGGCGCGTTCGCGCGTCGCGCCGAGCAACGCATCGGCCACGGTCGCCGGCTCGCGCTGCAGGGGAATGGCGCCGTCGTGGCGGTCGATGCCGATGACCAGCGTGTGCCGGAGCCCCTCGACCGGATTCGCGTCCAGCGTCAGGCCGTAGGTTTCGTTCTCGATCCGCTGGTCGCGAAGCACCGAGCGAACCTGCGCCAGCAACGTGTCGCTGCGGAGCAGCGGATTCTCGGGCGCGGTGAAGCGGACGTCGGCGTAGCGCATGGACCCTTCGACGCGCAACCAGCCGGTCACGGTCCGGAACCCGCCGAACGTCGCCCGGTACCCGGACTCGCCGCCCGGCACGATCCCGCCGGTGCTGGACCAGGTCCCGCCGACGCCTAACCAACTCGTGCCGCCGCCGCTAGAGACCATGGCCGAGTGGCGTTGCGAGCCGATCGCGCCC
>CBIHMX010000315.1:0-4022 GCA_966211115.1 uncultured Gemmatimonadaceae bacterium
CTGCAGATGCTGCCGCGCGATTCGCAGTTGGTGACGGACATGCTCTCGTCAGGCATCCTGCCGGACCGGGGGTCGCGGTGGCCGGTCGAGTACACGGTGTCGAACGCCATCCTCTCCGACGCAGATGCCCACGTGCGACTCGAGGCGACGCTGGCACTGTCGGAACTTCCGCCATCGGACCGGGGAAGGAATGTCGTGCGCGAACTCTTTGCTTCCCTCGATAACGCGCGCGATCCGTGGATGCCCGACGCGATCGCGATCGCGGCGGCTGGCCATGGCCCGGACCTTCTCGGTGAACTGCTGCTGCAGCGAATCCCGGCGAACGCCGATTCACTCACGGTGAACGGCCTCAAGCGAGTCGTGCAACGGCTGGCAAAGCTGCATTCGTCAAAGGCCGACATCGGGCCTGTGGTTTCGCTGATCCATGCCGTGCCGCGCGCGCACATCGGCCTGGCGACCGCACTGCTCGAAGGGGTCGCCACAGGGTGGCCCGAGGAACGCCAGCCGCAGCTGACGCCGGAACACCGGGCGGCGCTCGCCGAAGCCGCCAGCAGTTCGCCCGGGGAGCTTCGTCCCCTGTTCGACCGGGTCGCGGCCCGGTGGACGATACCTGACGCGTTCCGGACGCCGTGATGCGACAGGAAGGCATGGTGGTCGCTGCCGGCATGATGTTCGCCCTCGCCATCGTTGACCATGGCGGGGTAACCGGAAGTCCCGGCCCGCAGGCCGCGGCGGATACGACGATAACGATCCGCGCGTCAGGCAGTACGCTGGAGTTCACGCCGACGCGCGTCTCGGCCAGGGCAGGGACGCGCGTGAGGATCCGGTTCGTCAACGACGGAACGCTGCCGCACAACTTCGTGGTACCGAAAACTGAAGACGACCTGGACGCTTTGGCGCTGGCGGCCTATTCGGCCGGCGAGACCAACTACGTGCCAATGGAACAGAAGGACAAGCTGTTAGGCTGGACGACGCTGGCGTCTCCAGGTCAGACCGTGGAGACGTCGTTCGTGATGCCGGCGGCGGGGGAATACACATACGTGTGCCTGTTCCCCGGTCATTCAAACTCCATGCTTGGCAGCTTGCGGTCACTGAAACCGTGAAGCCGGAATCGAGGATCGCGCGAACACTTGCCCATTCGCACTCGACCACGTGAATCGTTCGCTGCGACGCGCTGAACTTCTCGATACGAGCCAGGGCAGATTGGGTTGCGTGATCACTGCCAAGCGTTAACCGCCAAGGACGCCGAGAACGCCAGGGTCGCGCGACATCAGATGGCGGCACCGGGAAAGCGAGACGAGAGCTGAATGGCGCGACCTCGGCGTCCCGTGGCGTCCTTGGCGGTTTGTCTTGTCGAGCCTCCCGACGCGTGGTGATGCACCCCAGCCTGGACGTAACGACCGCGAGGGCGTTGCAAAGTCTATTGAACGAGTCCTGAAGTCAGAGAATGACCCATGAGTAATCGGCGTCGGTCCAATTTGCTTCAGGTGAGCCGTGAGCGGCCGCGCTCAGCACGTCTTGTCTGAAAGCCGAAGAAGGCATCCACGACAACAGAGATAAGCACTACAGAAGTAGCTGATAGGGCGGCAAGCAGCACTCTGGGCACCGGCACGTGAAACACCTCAGCAACGAACATTCCAAATAGCGTGGCATCGATTGCCGACGCGACTCGCTGCGAGCGCGTCGACATCGGTCTCCTGCGAGCACCATCTGATTCCGTCATCTCGTCCCGTGCGATCGCGTTCCTATGGACCTGTTCAGCCTTATCAATCAACATAGGATCAACGCGTTCAGATCACCCTGACCGCCTCGACGTGCTGGGCCACCTCTTTCGAGCGATTCTGTGCATTGCTGTTGGCGCATGCGGAGGCTCCACCAAACCCAGGCTATATGCCTCCCTGTTTGCTGAGACGTGAGACGCTGGTACCCGGTGAATCAGTTACTACATGGAATGTGATTCACAGTGCGCTTGCGGCCGGTACGTTTTGACTGCGTTTCGGTTCCCGCGGACTTGTGAGTAATGGGTTTGTGGTCGAGTAGAAGCCTTGAGTTCGAAACACCTGAACGCGGATCCTGCGAAAACCGGCGGATGATGCCGCCAAGGTTTCAGGACCGTCTCAGGTGTCGGCAAAGCCCAGGTTCCATCGGCCAGTTTTCGCCAGATCCGCGTTCAGGTGTTGGTTTGCCTGTCGCTCCAATAGCGACGATGGCCAATCACCGCCATCCATCCCGCGATGATCAGCAGTCCATACATCTCACGTGACTCCTCGACACCGATGTCCTTCATCTCGAACTCCGCGAACATCGAAAGGAACGGAACGTTCCCGAGGACGCGTGGCGCCAGCGTGGCGGCCCAGCCGAGGGCCACGAGACCGACCAGTACGGCAAACCACCAGGGCACCCGGCCGAGGAGCGACAGGAGGCAGGCGATCGCTGCCGCTCCGTACATCGCCATCCACGCCAACGGATCCGGGTCGTTCACCTGGACGACAACCGAAAACACGAACATCAGCAGGAACAGCGCGTCGGCGACCTTCCACGCGGCGGCGAACCGGCTAGCGCCCATACCGGACGCCTAACGTGACCACCCGGCCGGCCGCCGGATACCAGTAGGCCTCGCCGGAGCCCGCCGGATCGAGAAACCCGGTGCTGTTGATGCGCTCGTCGAGCAGGTTTCGCGCTCCCAGGACGACCGTCATCGACCCAACAGCGCGCGAGAGCTGTGCATCGACCCGGTTCCAGTCCGGAATCCGCCGCGTGTTGGCGTCGTCGATGAACATGTCCGCCATGCGCGTCACCGACACCGTTGCCGCACCGATCCGTGCCGGCATCACGGTCAGGCCCAACGAGAGGATCTGGCCGGGCACCGCCTTCAGTTGCTTGCCAGTATTGGCCCCGGCCCGGGCGATCACGTCCTGCGCCGTCAGAGAGACGAAACCCGAGACGATGCCGGCACCGGCACTGATGCCTGCTTCGACGCCCCGATGCCGGCTCTTGCCGATGTTGACGTACTTCACTGTCTCGACGTCGAAGTCGAGTTCGTTCCGCATTTCCAGGTTGTAGAGCGTCAGCGTCGTGCTGAGACGCGCGGCATCGCTGCTCCACTCGTGATAGATACCCGTTTCGACGCTGGTGCCGCGCTGCGGATCCAGGTTGGCGTTCGACGTGGTGACGCTGAATGGCGATACCGGCCATGGAATGGGCCGCTGGTCGAACAGCTGGTCGAGCGTTGGTGCCTTGAATGTCCGCGAGGCGGAGATCCACAGCCGACCGTCCGATCGCGCACTCGATGCATAACGAATGTTGACGCCGGCTTTCGGGCTGAAGGCGAAGTGCGTCTCTGTCGACCGCGCCACCTCGCTGTGGGGATTGAAGCTGTCACGCAGCACGTCCGCGCGTGCGCCGAGTGTCCACCGGAGCACCGAATTGGTATTGGCGACGACGTGAGCGAATGCGCCGAATCCCAACCGGGTCCCGTCGCCGCGCGCCACCAGTGCCTCGCTGGCCGTTCCCGGATCAGCGAAGTACCTCGAGTCGATCGTCGCGATGTCCAGGGCGAGCCCGACCGAGGCTCGCTCGAAGCCGGCCGGGAGAATGGTTGGCATCAACGTCGCCTGCGTTGCTGCACCTAACGAGAAGCTCTCGAGTTCGCGCTCCTTCACGTCGCCAAAGTCGGTCGTGAGGGGAAGCGTCCGGGTCAGTGACGTGGCATCGCGCCGCAGGTAGCCGGAGCTCTGCAATGCGCCGCCCGCGCCCAGGACACCGTCGTGAACGATCCTTCCCTCCAGCAGGCTGTGGCTTCCGCCATCGTCGCTGAAGCGAGGATCGATCTCGGAACCATCCTGCAACAGCGACTCGAGCAACGGACCCGGTTCGTCGAAATCCCGGCGTGACAACTGCACGCTGACGGTGGTGGCCCGGAACAGCGGCATCGCGCCCCGCAGGACCGCCGACGTTCGTGACGAGTGGTCGCGGAATCCGTTCGTCAGGTCCAGACCGGCCGACAGCAGCGCGGGCCGACC
>CBIHMX010000316.1:0-4015 GCA_966211115.1 uncultured Gemmatimonadaceae bacterium
GGCAATGGCGCCACCCCGTGCGCGATGACCTGCGCGTGGCCGAGCGCAGGCGAGCCACCACCTTGATTGCCCGGCCGCCGAAGTGCGTCGTCGAACCGTACGCCGCTACCATCGGTTGCGCGGGACCGAGGTTCCGTACGTCCTCAACGACGCCGACGATGGTCGTTCGCGGACAGTCGTAACAGCCGCCCTGCACGATCTGCCGGCCGACCGCGGACTCGCCGGGCAGGAACTGGCGTGCCCACGACTCGCTCACGATGACGACCGGGAACGCTGCGGCCGTATCGGCATCGGTGAAGTTGCGGCCATCCACGATGTCGACGCCCAGCGTGGCGAAATACCCCGGGCTCACGTAGTACCACGGCACGTTAGGCTCGGCCTGACCGTCGGGGACCGGTTTGTGCACGATGTTGAAGTTGTCGTACCCGCCGTAATTGGGGTCCGGCGGCACATCGCTGGCCAGCCCGGCCGACTGCACGCCGGTGAGTGAGGCCAGGCGCTGCAACGCGAGCGCGCGAAACCGGAAGATCTCCGGGTCGCCCGCATAACGACTGGCCGGCAGGTTGACGCCGATCGATACGAGACCCGACGGGTCGAACCCCGGGTCGACGCGCTGCAGGCGCAGGAAGCTGTTGAGCAGGAGGCCCGACGCCACCAGCAGCGGCCAGGCCAGCGCGAACTGGGTGACGACGAAGGCCGCCCGCATCCGGTTGGTGCGGTGGCCGGCGTCCGTCCGCCGACCCGTGGCCCGTGACGCCAGGCTGACCCGCTCTCCGAGTGCGGCCACCGGGGACGCGCTGACGAGGATACCCGACACGACCGCGGCCACGATGCCAAGCACGATGACGCGCCAGTCGAGGGTCACGTCCTGGATCCGCGGCAGCGCCGGCAACAGGCGGACCGCGAGACCGATGCCGCCTAACGCAATGAGCAGGCCGACACCGGTCGCCGACAGCGTCAGCAGCAGGTTCTCGGTGATGAGGAGCCGGGCGACCCGGCCGCGGCGTGCGCCCAGCATGACACGAACGGCAAGTTCCTGTTCGCGCGCCGACGCGCGCACGAGGACGAGCGTCGCCACGTTCACGATCGCCAGGAGCAGGACCAGCGCGACCCCGCCGGCGAACAGGCCAACCTGCCGTCCCGACCGCCCGACGATCGCTTCCTGCAACGGCTGCGGCGTCAGCCGGGCGGTGCTGTCGCGAAAGTCCGGGTACAGCGGCAGGATGTCGGCGCTGATGCGTGACAGGTCCGCGGTCGCCGTCTCGAGACTGATTCCTGGCTTCAGCCGGCCAATCCCGCGAAGCCAGAAGGGACCGCGCCTGACGATTGGCGGGAGCTTGAGCGCGGGCCAGACTTCCGATCGGATACCACCCAGCTCGTCCCGCCCGGGCGGCAGGACGCCAACCACCGTGTGCGGAATACCGTCGAGTGACAGTGACGCTCCAATGGCCCCCGCACTCGAACCGAAGCGCCGCTCGGCAAATGCGTCGGTCACGACCATGACCGCCGGCGCATCGGCGGTCTCGTCGGACGGTGTGATCGCGCGCCCCCGCGCCACCGGAATCCCGACCGCGCGGAAGTAGCCTGACGAGGCTCGTGCCGCGATCACCCGCTCGGGTGTACCGCCGCCCGACAGCGCCACCTCGGCGCGGGCCAGTTCGCCCCACGACTCGAACACACGCTGGCGTTCACGGATGGCGGATACGTCAGCGGTGGACAGCGCCCACATGTTGGTCGGCGAGTTTTTTTCCACCACGCGAACCAGCCGCTCGGGTTCCGGATAGGGCAAATCGGCCAGCACGACCGAGTGCACGATGCTGTAGACGGTGGCCGTCGCGCCGATACCGATGCCCAGCACCAGGATGCCGGTGAGGGTGAAGGCCGGATTCCGCCTGAGTCCTCGTAATGCATAACGAATATCGGCCACCAGGTTCTCGAGCGGCCGTGTGCCCCTGGCGTCGCGAATGTCTTCCTTGTGGTGTTCCACGTTTCCGAACTGCACCATCGCCTGCCGGCGGGCAGTCTCGGCGTCCTCGACGCCCCGGAGGCGCTGCTGGATTTCGCGCTCGATGTGAAAGCGGACTTCCTCGTCCATCTCGTGCTCCTCGCCCCCGCGACGGAAGATCGAGCGGATGCGGACCGTCAGGTCGGACACGATGCTCATACGCTGCCCTCCAACCGGGTTGTCCGCAGGAAGGCGTTGACGGCCTCCGACGCCTTCTGCCAGTTCGTGGCCTCGACATCGAGTTGCTTTCGACCCGCCGCCGTGAGCAGGTAATACCGCGCGCGCCGGTTGTTCCCGGTTTTCCGCCACTCGGTTTTCACCCAGCCGGCGCGCTTCATCCGGAGCAGGGCCGGGTAGAGCGATCCCTGCTGGACCTGGAACGTGCCGCTGGACAGCTGGTCGATCCGCTGCGCGATCCCCCAGCCGTGCATCGGTGCCAGCGACAGCGACTTCAGGACCAGCATCTCCAGCGTTCGCTGGACCATGGCGGATTCGGGCGGCACGGACGCTCTCCTTCAGATGAACTGAAGGAGAGACACGCCGGCCGGCAAAAGGGTTGGGCGGCCCTTTACCTCGCTGCCAGAGCGGACAGCATCCGCTCCCGCTCGGCCGGACCGATCCAGCGGCCGTTTACGACCACGCCGTTGATTCGCAGTGAGTTGGCGATGTTTTGCAGCGGGTTCGCGTCGAGCAGGAGCAGGTCAGCGCGGGCTCCCGTTCGGACGACGCCCGAACGTCCCGCTTCGCCCAGGAACTGCGCGACGTCGACGGTGCCGGTCCGCAGCGCCTGGTATGGCGTCAGTCCAGCGGCGACCAGTGCACCGAGTTCGCGGTGCGCGGAAAAGCCCGGCACGTTCCAGGATTGTGGCGCATCGGAGCCTAACAGGAACGGAACGCCGGCATCGTACAGCGACTTGATGATGCGCCGGCGCAGCGCGATGAACTGTTGCCGCTGTTCACGTGGCGCCGGGGGTTGCGCAAGGACAGTGTTCTTCTCGTTGCGCCAGTTGGCGACCTGCCGCGGCACCCAGTACTGGAACTCGATGCCCGCGGTCAGCTGTTCACCGGTCGCGTCATTCGCATAATTGTCCATCAGGATCTGCGTCGGCACCATGGCCACTCCCGAGGCCTTCACGCGGTTGACGATCGCCTGGAATCGTGCTTGGTCCAGCTGCGTCATGATTCCCATCCCGAAGAAGCCGTTGATCTGGTCAGTGAGGGGCTCCGGACCGTTGTACATGGCTTCGACGAACCCGTCGAGGTGATCGATCGTGGCGTATTTCGACGTCAGCGCCACGTCGAGCCCGATCTCGAGCGGGACGTGCCCCGCAAATGGAATCCGCAGTCGGTTCGCGGTCGCGGCCAGCGAATCGAAGACGATGCGCGGAACGCCCGGATGAATCTTCAGCAGGTCATAGCCGGCATTCTTCTGGGCGGTGACCATTGCCACCGCGGCCGCGGGCGAGCTCACCGCCCTGTTGAATGACTGGCCGGCTGTGAGGAGGCGCGGGCCCAGGCGCTGTCCTTTCGCGATGCTGTCGCGTACAGCCAGGTGCATCGGCGCGCCGAGCATCCCTCGCGCGGTCGTTACGCCAGCGAGCACGTACAATGAAAGTGCGCGACCGGCATTGGCCGCCTGCGGGCCACTCGGGACGTGCGCGTGAAACTCGGCGATGCCCGGCATGAGGAACTTGCCACGCCCGTCGACGGTCGTCGCGCCGTTTGGCGCGGCACGACTGGCACCGATGTACGTGATGCGTCCGTTTTCGACGATGACGGTCTGGTTGGAAAGGACCTCTTCGCGGTCCATCGGGATGACCGAAACCCCGGTGAAGACGACGGGCGCCTGGGCGGTTTGTGCGGCTACCGTCCGCGTGAGCGCGAGCGCCAGGATCGAGGTGGCGACCACGAGTACACCCACCGCAATGCTGTTGATCAGTGCGGGCAGCGGATAGCCCAGCACCGGCGCCACGATCAGCCAGAGCCCGAGGACGACGTTCACCCGTCCAA
>CBIHMX010000317.1:0-4014 GCA_966211115.1 uncultured Gemmatimonadaceae bacterium
GGCCAGCGACTCGAGCGCGAGGAGGGCAGGAAAAAAGGAAACCGTGATTTCAGGCATCCTGTTCCAGCTCTCGAGCATTTGTTCGATCAATGCCGCGAACCGGGGATTGTCCGCCACGAACGCCTGCCAGTCCGGGGACAGGGTGGTCGCCTGGACCTGCGCGTTCAACGGCGCGGCCCGCCGATCGAGTTCATCGGCGAGCGTGCGCTGTACCCGTCCCGGCGAGACGTCGGAAATGAGCACCACGGCGCCGGCGAACAGGAACGTCGCAGCAACCGCCGAGAGCGCGCGGGAGAGGAACAGCTTGCGTCCGCCTAACAAGCAGGCAATGCCGAACATGGACACGAGCACGACGGCCCAGCCGCGGGCCATGAACTCGAAGGCGGGGCCGGCCCCCGGTGATCGCAGGAGCATCCACGCCGACAGCAGCAGCCACGTCAGCGCCAGCCAGACGCGGCCCCCCTGGACCCAGGCCACCAGCGCGCAAACGCCGATGGCCGGACCCACGAGCAGAATCGTCTGCTCGACCGGCACCAGCACACGCAGCGCCGCGAACGCCGGAACCAGGAGGAACAATCCCAGCGCCGGGAGGATCAGCCGCCAGCCGCGCTCGCGCGTGACCGTGGCCGGCGTCCCGGCATCAGGAGTGGGCGCGGGAACCTGTTCCACTCAGGCCTGGTGACCGCGGATGTAGGGAATGATCGCCAGGTAGCGGGCCCGCTTGATGGCGGTCGACAACTGACGCTGATGGCGCGCGCAGACGCCGCTCAACCGGCTCGGCAGGATCTTGCCGTGGTCGGTGATGAAGCGGCCGAGGGTGCGGTCATCCTTGTAATCGACATAGTGCACGCGTCCTTCGCAGAACGGGCAGCTCTTCTGGGGTCGTCGCATCATGGCTCAATCCTCATCGTCTTCTTCCTCCTGGCGAGCGGCGCGCGCCATTTCCTCTTCCGTCATCGGCGGAGCACCGACTTCGTGCTCGAACAGCGTGATGAGGTAGCGCACGACACCGTCGTCGAGCTTCATCGCTCGCTCGAATTCGGGCAGCACGTCGGGGGTCGCGTGGAATTTGGCGACGATGTAGTAGCCGGTTTCGCGCGCCCCGATCTTGTAGGCCAGCTGGCGCCGGCCCCAGTGATCGACGGTGATGTCGTCGGTGGCGTGGAGAAGACCGTGGAAGCGGTCGACTTTCTCCTTGATGGCGGCATCTTCGAGAGTGGAATCGAAGATGTAAACCGCCTCGTATCGGCGGGTCATTGGTCGGCAATCCTCCCTGTGGTCGTGTCCGCCCCACGCTGGTTGCCGGAGCGCGAGGAGGGTTGGTGGATCAATTGTAGGGCCGGTAAAGGTAATGGTCTGGCCGGGGCTGGTGTAGGTCCCGGGCCGCAGATGTGAGACGAGGGCGTCAGCCGGCTATTGTCCCTTCTACTGCCTCCGATCCTTCATCCAGCATGTGCGGTCGATTCGGTCTCACCCGCCCCGAAGCCCTCCAGCTCGAACGGTTCGGCATCCAGGAGCTGCCGCCGCTCGTTCCCCGGTACAACATCCCGCCGAGCAGCGACATCCTGGTCGTGCGGGAGCGGAAGGGCGTGACCGGTGCGGAGATGATCAAGTGGGGGCTGGTACCGTCCTGGGCCAAGGATCCGTCGATAGGCAACCGGATGGCGAACGTCCGGTCCGATACGGCGCTCGAGAAGTCGTCGTTCAAGGCGCCGATGGAGAAGCGCCGCTGCCTGATCCCGGCCGACGTGTTCTTCGAGTGGCAGGATGTGCCGGGCCAGAAGCGGCGTCGCCCGTATGCGGCGGCGATGCTCGAGGGCGAGCCGTTCGCCCTGGGCGGCCTGTGGGAAGCCTGGCGGTCGAAGGGCGGGGAGTGGCTGATCACCTGCGCGATCCTCACTACCGAGCCTAACGACTTGCTGGAGCCGATCCACGACCGGATGCCGGTCATCGTCCGGCCGGGCGACTACGCCAGGTGGCTGGATCCGGCAACGAAGATGGGCGAGGTCTCGCGGATCGTAGCGCCGTATCCGCCAAAGGACATGCGTGCGTGGGAGGTATCGTTGCTGGTCAACGATCCAAAGGTCGACGACGCGCGAGTCATTGCGCCGGTGGAGCGTGAGGACGGGAAGGTCGTGAGGTCGTGAGGTCGTGAGGTCGTGAGGCCGTGAGGCCGGTCCTTGGCCTTTTCTCACGATCTCACGACTCACGATCTCACGATCTCACGATCTCGACCTCTCGTCTCCCGTCCGCTGTCCTTCCGGTTAAACCGGTTCATCGCCGCCTCGGAGCCATCATGGATCCAGGCTTCGCCTAACGCGACCAGGTCCGGAAACAGGGCCTCGATAGCCTGCCGCTCCCGCTTGCCGGCGCGGTCCAGCACGTAGTCAGCCAGGTTTTCTCCGCGCTCACGCCCCGGCTCGGGCCCGACGCCTATCCTCAGCCTTGCATACTCCTGCCCGCCAACGGCGGCCTCGATCGACTTGAGGCCATTATGGCCTCCGGCACTGCCGCGTGCGCGCAATCGGTATCGACCGACCGGCAGCGCAACCTCGTCGACCACGATCAACAGGTCCTCGGCCGCTGACCAGGATTCGCGGCGCAGGTACGGCTTCAAAATCCCGCCACTGAGGTTCATGTACGTCTGCGGCTTGACCAGCCGGACGCGCTGCGCTCCCACGCGGCCGTCGCTGACCTGCGCATTCTGGTCCTTCTTCCACCCATCGAAACGCCAAACGCCGGCCAGGTGGTCGATGACCCACCAGCCGACGTTGTGACGCGTGTCCGCGTAGGACTTGCCCGGGTTACCCAACCCGACGATGAGCTTCATTGGCTCGTCGCTCGTGCCCTGGCCCTCTGAGCGGCCAAGGGCGCTCCAAAGCCAGTTGAGCGAAATCACTTCTCCTCGGTCTCGCCCTCCTCATCATCTTCCTTCGGCTTGCGGATGAGCTCTGGTTCAGCCGGTGTTTCAGGCGTCGCACCCGCGGCCGGAGCTTCGACTTCTTCCTTGGGCGCGGCGACCACCGCGATCGTGGCCTCGGGCTCATCGAGTACCTCGACGCCCTCGGGGACCGCGATCTCGCTGACGTGAAGCGAATGGCCGATCAGGATCGGCGTGACGTCGACGTTGATGTGCGACGGCATGTTCAGCGGATCGACCCGGCACTCGAGTTCCTGCAGGACCTGGCTCAGGATGCCGCCCGAGTTCCGCACGCCGTCCGGCGTTCCCTGGAGAACGATCGGAATGTGCACGACCATGCGCTCACCGGCGACGAGCTCCTGGAAGTCGACGTGCAACACGTTGCGCTTCACGGGGTGACGCTGGATGTCGCGGATCAGCGTGCGCGACATGGCGCCGTCGATATTGAGCTCGATGACGGTGTTTTCAGCGGCGAACTTCTCGAGCAGGCGATCGAAGTCGCGCGCCGGCACGGTGAGCGACATCGGTTCGCGGGTGCGGCCATAGATCACCGCCGGTACCTGTCCTTCGCGGCGAAGGGTACGAGCGACACCCTTGCCGATGCCGGTGCGAGCGTTCGCGGAAAGCGTTGCGGTAGCCATTTTCGATTGACGATTGACGATTGACGACTGACGATTGACGACTGACGACTGACGACTGACGATTGACGATTGACGATTGACCGAACGGTAAAACGTTCTAATCGAACAAACTGGAAACGGACTGCTCCGAATGCGTGAAGCGAATGGCCTTCGCGAGCAATTCACCGACCGACAGCACGCGCAGCCGATCGAACCTCTTGTCTTCCTGCACGACGACCGAGTCGGTGATCACCACCTCCGCGATCGGCGCTTCCTTCAAACGCTGGACCGCCGGACCCGAGAGCAATCCGTGCGTTGCGCAGATGTAGATGTCCCGCGCGCCCAGCTTCTTCAGGGCCCGCGCCGTTTCCGTCACGGTGCCGGCCGTATCGATCATGTCATCGGGAATGAGACAATCCCGCCCTTCTACCTCACCCACCACGTTCAGGACCTCGGCCACGTTCGGCCCCGTTC
>CBIHMX010000318.1:0-4000 GCA_966211115.1 uncultured Gemmatimonadaceae bacterium
GAATGGGGCTATGCCAATCAGATGGTACGTGAGGCGGTTTCCATGAGCCTCGCACGTCAGCGCACAGCGGCGCGGCCTCACTAGTTCGCGATCCTCTCAAACCACAAGGAGCCTTACCATGATCCATGTCACTCCGCATGCCAGCGCGCTGCCGGAGAAGTCGTTCCTTCAATCAGCGCTTTCACAACTGGCACTGCACGCCCGCGGCTCATCCGCGAAGCAGGGCGTACTTCGTGAGGGCGCCAAGCTGGGGCTCATCGTCGCGATAGCGACCTGGTTGTGGCTGGTACTGGTCGACGCCGTGTCGGGCGATCCCTTCCGCGTCATAACGACGTTAGGCGGCATCGTCGCCTTTTCCGTCGGCCACGGCATCCTCAACGTGGTGTACGGCGTGTCCCTCGTGTCGTGCGTCCACGGCGCCGTGCGTGAGCCAAGCCTCGTCATGGCCGCGTTGTTCGGGTTCGTCATGGTGGAGATCGGATTCATCATGTTCACCGCGGCGCTCTCCTCCTTTCTCGGCGGGATCGCGTGGTTGTCCATACTCGGCGGGAGCCTGGTTGGCGCCGCGATCGCATTCCTGCTCCTGCTGCAGGCGCATCCATTGAAGACCCTGCTGCATCGGGCCGAAACGGAGCCCTGAGGGAGTTCATCCGCAACGTCCCCCGCGCGGATTCCCCTGGCTCACTTTTCTGATATTTTTCACTCGGCCGTCATGAAACGAACCGCAGGCCTCGCCCCGTAATTCCCCAGCAGGCAGGCCACCCCCCACAGGTTCAAACCTTCGGGTAGGCTCAACCATCTCACTCCGTGAGCGTTGAGACCGACCCACACATGACGGTGCCGATCATCGACGACGACTCGCTGCGGGAAGAGCGAATCGCACAGGAGGTCGCTCGAGCCACGGCGGGAGACCGTCAGGCCTTCGAGGAGTTGTACCGCGTTCATGTGAATCGCGTCTTCGCGCTCTGCGTCCGGATGACGAATGATCGTGCGGCAGCTGAAGAGCTGACCCAGGACGTCTTCGTTCGGGCGTGGCAGAAGCTCTCGCTCTTTCGTGGCGACAGCGCGTTCGGAACCTGGCTGCACCGACTGGCCGTGAACGTCGTGCTCAACGCGCGAAAGACCGAGGGGCGGGACCGGAAGCGGTTCGGCGGCCGTGATGCCGAACCGGAAGATGAACCGATCGAGTGGCAGATCACGGCCCGGGTGACGACGCCCGGACTGGCGATGGACCTGGAACAGGCCATCGGGATGCTGCCGCCGGGAGCGCGAAAGGTTTTCGTCCTGCACGACGTCGAAGGCTACAAGCACGAGGAGATCGCCGAGCAACTGGCGATCACCACTGGGGGAAGCAAGGCGCAGTTGCACCGGGCACGGATGCTCCTGCGCAAGGCTCTGGAGCGATAACGATGACCATGACCTGCGAACACGTCGACAACGTTCTTTCGGACTGGCTCGAGGGTGACCTCGACCTGCCGCGGCGCCGGGCGGTGGACGCCCACCTGCGGGAATGCCTGCGTTGCGCGTCGATCGTCCGTGATATCGACGGACTTCGCCGCGATGCGGCCAATCTTCCCGAACTCGCGCCGTCACGCGACCTGTGGGACGGCATCGCGGCGCGCATCGAAACGCCGGTCGTCGAGATCACTCCTCGTCAGGCGGCAGCGACCCCGGTGCGCCGGACCTGGCAGATGGCGGCCGCCGCGGTCGTACTCATGGCCGCCTCGTCAGTCATCACGTACCTCGTGGCCACGGGCGGCAGCGGCCAGGTGGGCTCCACCGTCGCCGCCGGGGACACCAACGCGATCGGAATGCCGGCGAATGTCGTCGTGCCGTCGCGCACCTCGACCGGCGGCGCCACGTTGGTTCGCGCCGAGCCGATGGCGGCCGAGGTGGTGTATGCGCAGGAGATTTCACGCCTGCGCATCATCCTCGACGAACGTCGCGGCAGCCTGGACTCGGCCACCATCAACACGGTCGAGAAGAGTCTCATCGCGATCGACAAGGCCATCGCCGACGCACGTCGCGCGCTGGCCGGTGACGCGTCCAGCCAGTTCCTCACTGAACAACTGAATTGGGCCCTCGAGAAGAAGCTTGGTGTGCTGCGTCGCGTGGCGCTGCTGCCGGTGAGGGCTTCGTGAACACTTCGCTCATGACCATGACTGTGACCCGGGCGTTAGGCCTGCTCCTCTGTGCGGCGTCGGTGTTGCCGGCGCAGTCGTCGAGAGAACGGGAGCGGGAGCGAGAGCGTCAGCGCGAACGCGACATCGAACGCCGCGCCGAAAAAATCGGCAAGACGGTGGAGAAAACCGTCGAAGCCAGCATCGAGGGCGCGATGCGTTCGGTGGAAAGCGCGCTCTCAGGGATCGACCGGCACTATGAGCAGGGGTCCGACTCTCGCCAGGGCGGCGCGCGGCTCGATACGACGTTCGCATTTGCCGACGGGACCGTCGACCTGACGAGTTTCAATGGTGACATCGTCGTCACCGGCTGGAATCGCAACCAGGCACGGGTGCGGGCGAGTACGGAGCGCGGAAGCCTGCGCTGGCGCCTGACGAGGTCGCGCATCAGCGTCGAGGCCGATATCTACCGCGGCCGGTCCGGCGAGTCGGTGTACGAAGTGACGGTCCCCGAAGGCACGCGCGTGGTCCTGCGCAGCATGAACGGCAGCCTGACCGTGCGTGGCGTGAAGGGGGCGGCGGACCTCCATACCAACAACGGCGACGTGGAAGTGACCGACGCCGTTGGCGTGGTGGAACTGGTGACGCTCTCGGGCGATGCCACCGCGGCACGCGTGCGCGGCGACGTCGATGCGACGTCGCTGAACGGCACCGTGTCGGTGACCGACGTGCAGGGTCGCTCGCTGAGCGCCGAATCCACCAGTGGTAACATCGAACTGAACAACATCACCTCGTCCGATATCGACGCCTCCACCGTGAGTGGCGAGGTGGAGTTCGCGGGGGCGCTCGACCCGCGGGGGCGGTATTCGTTCGCGTCGCACTCCGGCGCGGTGACTCTGCGCGTGCCGGCGTCGACCAGCGCCCGGTTCAGCATCGAGACGTTTAACGGCGAGGTCGACTCCGACTTTCCGTATACGCTACAACCCAACCGGGAGCGGCGGCAGGGCTCACGCCTCGAGTTCAATGTCGGTGCGGGCGAGGCCCGTGTGACGGCCGAATCCTTCAGCGGCAGCATCAACATCCGTCGCGCCGGCACCAGCCAGCGCCGTTAGGCAATCACCGGAGACTCCATCATGAAAGCGCTTCGTTCGTTCGCCCTGGCCTGCGGCCTGTCGTTCGTGGCCTCCTTGATCACCGTGCCGTCAGTGGCGGCCGCGCAGGAGCGCGAGTCGACCGACCGCGACTTCCGCTGGGACGGCTCGATCTCGTCAGGCAGCTGGCTGTATGCGCGCAACCTGAACGGCCCCGTGCGCATCGAACGCACCTCCGGTTCCCGTCTCGAGGTCACCGGCGTGAAGCGGTATCGCCGCGGCGACCCGTCGACCGTGAGGGTCGAGGTGACGCGTGTTGGCCGGGGGGACGGGGACGTGCTGGTCTGCGTCTACTGGCGTGACGTCACCACGGAATGCACCGAGGACGGCTATCGCACCGAGAACAACCGGCGGAATCGCTTTGAAAGGGATCGCGATCGCGAGGACAATGACGTGAGCCTGGAGCTGACGATCCGCGTTCCCGATGGCGTGAAGATCGACCTGAGCACGGTTAATGGCGGTCTCGAAATCCTGGGGGCCACCGATGAAGTCGAAGCGCACACGGTCAACGGCGGCATCACCGCCAGCTCGTCAGGCGGTCCGGTCAACGCGACGACGGTGAACGGCGACATCGACGTGCGCATGGGCCGGCTCGGCTCGGGCGACCTGGATTTCTCGACGACGAACGGCTCCATCGAAGTCACGGTACCCGATGGGTTGAATGCAGACGTGACGATGCGGACGGTGACCGGCTCCGTCGGTGGGGATTTCCCGATGACGGTGATCGGC
>CBIHMX010000319.1:0-3997 GCA_966211115.1 uncultured Gemmatimonadaceae bacterium
GCCATGCACGGATGGCGCGAGGACTGGGAGCTCGTCTTCGTCGACGACGGCAGCCGGGACGACACGGCAGCCAAAGTCGAAGCGGTCGCGCGCGATGAACCCCGTGTGAAACTGGTGCGCCTGGCGCGCAACTATGGGCAATCGGCGGCGATGCAGGCGGGGTTCGACCACGCGCGCGGCGATACGATCGTCACGATGGACGGCGACCTGCAGAACGACCCGGCCGACATACCCGCCATGGTCGGAAAGCTGGAAGACGGCTTTGATCTCGTCGCCGGCTACCGTGCCGGGCGCCAGGACAAATGGCTCACGCGAAAACTGCCGTCTCGCGCAGGCAATGCCCTGGTGCGCATCGCGACGGGGCTGTCATTGCGCGACACGGGCTGCACGCTGAAGGCGTTTCGGCGCGAACTGCTCCCGAGCCTTCGCTTGTATTCGGATCTTCACCGCTTCATTCCGGCGCTTGCCGCGAGCGTCGCTGGAGCGCGCATCGCGGAGGTTCCCGTCAGGCACCACGCGCGTCGCTTCGGTCGGAGCAAATACGGACTGTCGCGTGCGGGACGGGTACTGGCCGATCTCCTCACCCTCGTCATGCTGCGCCGCTTCGAGGAGTCGCCGATGCGAATGTTCGCCGCGGCGAGCCTCGTGGCATTCGGTGTTGCCGGCGGCGCAGCGATGTTGGCACTGGCCGCAGCCTTCGACGCGTACGAGTCGGCCAGTACGGTCGTGCTTTCCCTCATCGCGGCCTGCTGGCTCGCCCCCGGCGGATACCTGACACTGGCTGGACTCATTGCCGAAAGTTTCGTGCATGACGAGCCGCGAGAACATTTCGGCCGGAAATTCCTTCGCGGCATTCCTGGATGAGCGACACCAGTCCACGAGTGTCGGTGGTCGTCGTCGCCGAAGGCCGGTATCCCCTCGACGAGATCTACCACGAATACTCGGCGCCGCTGCGAAGCGCCGGTATCTCGCACGAATTCGTGTTCGTCTCGGCAACCGAACGCGGGGCGTTGCCGAAGACGCTGCTCGACCTGCAGTGGCCGCGGGAACCGGTTCATGTGCTCGAGGCGGCCCAGAGCGCGGGCGAGGCCGCGCTCCTGCGAAGTGTCCTGCCGAGTTGCCGAGGGTCTGTCATCGTGCTGCTGTCGCCGGATCGGCGCGTGGCCGCCGAGGGGCTTCCGATTCTCATCCAGGCCATCGACGAGGGAGCCGAACTCGTTTCCGCGTGCCGCGACGACCGGAACGATTCGTACGTCAATCGTTTCCAGCGGCGCCTGTCCCATGGCTTCATCCGCCGCCTCATCGGCGGGACGTTTCACGACCTCGGGTCCGGGGTGCGTGCCTTCCGGCGTGAAGTACTCGGGGAATTGCCGCTGTACGGTGAGTTCTCGCGGTTCCTGCCGCTGTTTGCGGCCCGTGACGGCTTCATCGTGGAGGAGCGGGTGGTGCCGCAGCATCCATCGGCGGGGCGAACGCGTGTCTACTCGCCCGGTCTCTACATCCGGCGGTTGAACGACCTGCTGGCGGTCTATTTCATCGTCAGGTTCCGGGAGAAACCACTCCGGTTCTTCGGGCTGGTGGGGGGCCTGACGAGTGCCATCGGCCTCGTGATGCTGATCGTACTGGGCGCTCAACGGTTAGGCGGAGAACCGCTGGCGGACCGGCCGATGCTCGTGGTCGCGGTGCTGCTGTTCGTCCTGGGCATCCAGAGCATAGCGCTGGGGCTCATCGGCGAGATCATCGTCCACGCCAGTTCGCGACGGCGCGCGGTCTATCGAGTCGCCCCACCAAAGGCGAAATGACCGTCGTCGTCGGACTCGGGACCGAGGAGGACGCGGGGGCGGCACTCGTCGTGGATGGGCGGATCATCGCCGCCGTGAACGAGGAACGCCTCTGCCGGATGAAGATGGCGATGGGTTTCCCGCATCAATCGCTGCGGGAAGTCCTGAGGCTGGGCGGCGTCTCGCCCCACGACGTGGACGCGGTGCTGGTGGGAGTGTCGCGCGAAATCTTCATCCCCGGACTTAGCGCATTCGACGGGTGGTTCCAGTACGCACCGAAAGGATTTGGTGGACGGCTGAAGCGTGTGGCATCCAGGTTTTCGGGGGCCGCGGGAGCGTTCCCGGTGCTCGATCAGGCGTATTACGCGGCACTGGCTCCGAGCTTCGCGTACCGGCGGCGCGTCATTCGCGCCATCGTGCGTCGCGAGCACGACCTCGCGTGTCCGGTGCACTTCATCGACCATCACCTGTGCCACGTCGCATCGGCGTGCTACACCAGCGGCTTTGGCGACGCGCTGGTCTGTTCGGTCGATGGCGGCGGTGACGGAAAGAGTTCGGCGATCTATGCGTTCCGGAACGGTGCCCTGACGCGCCTCCATGAAACGCGCGCCTTCGATTCCCTGGGGAACTACTACGCGTACGTGACGCACCTGTGCGGGTTCAAGGCGATGCGGCACGAAGGAAAAATTACCGGCCTGGCGGCGCACGGCGATCCTCGTTATGTGCCGCTGCTGAGGGAGTTCGTCGACGAAGCCGGCGGCACGCTCGTGAATCGCGGCGGCGCCGTGTTCACGGAGGCCATCCGCCGGCTCGAGTCGCGCCTGCCGGCGGGGTGGACGCGGGAAGACCTGGCGGCGAGCATCCAGCGTCATTTCGAGGACGTGACCTGCCGGTATGTTGCGCATTGGGCGAAGCGCACGGGGCTCCGGAACGTGGCGCTGGCCGGCGGCGTGTTCGCGAACGTCCGGGTGAACGAGGAAGTGTGGCGCTTGCCGGAGACGGAGAGCGTCTTCATACACCCGGGCATGACCGACGCGGGTCTTGCCGTCGGTGCGGCGCTGGCCGCGAGCGTACCCGGCGTGCTCGATCGGCCGATGCCTGTGTCCGGCGAGCCGTTGCGCGACGTCTATCTCGGTCCCTCGATCGAGGACGCGGACATCGAGGCGGCGATGGCGCGGCACGGGCTCGGGCCGGAGCGGCTGGATGCGCCGCTGAGCGAGACGATCGCGCGGCTGCTCGCCGGCGGTCACGTGGTCGCCCGGGCGGCCGGCCGGATGGAATACGGTCCCCGGGCGTTAGGTAACCGCACGATCATGTACCAGCCGGCCGATCGCGACGTCAACGACTGGCTGAACCACAACCTCCGGCGAACCGAATTCATGCCGTTTGCGCCGGCCGTGCTGCATGACGAGCGCGAAACGTGCTTCGGGTCGATGGCCGGCGCCGAACATGCGGCCGAGTTCATGACGATGACGTTTCACTGCACGCCCTGGATGCAGGCGTCGATGCAGGGCGTCGTCCACCTCGACGCCACGGCCCGGCCACAGCTCGTCAGGCAGGACCGGAACGCCGGCTTTCACGACATCCTCGTGGCCTTCCGGCGCCGGACGGGGTTGCCCGGCATCATCAATACCAGCTTCAACATGCACGAGGAACCGATCGTCTGCAGCGCCGACGACGCCATCCGCGCCTTTCTCGACGGGTCGCTGGATTACCTGGCGTTAGGCGGGCACCTGATCCGCCATCCGGCCGGTATCCGTCATCCGCTGAAGCCGGTTCCGCCGGGCCCCGGGAGCGGCTGAGGCGTGGCTCGCCCGACTTCCACACCGTCGCTGTGCCTGGTGGACGCCCACGTGCACCTGCACCCGCAGTTCGATGTCGTATCGTTTCTCGATCATGCGGCGAGGAACTTTGCGACGGCGTCGCCCGGACCCGGTCTGTTCCAGGCCGGCGTGTTGCTGCTGGCGGAAACACCAGGCGAAGGCGCGTTTTCAAGGATCGCGGCGGCTGGATCGATGGATCCGCGGTGGTCGGTCGATTGGACGCGCGAGCCTGAATCGATCGTGGCGACCCCAGACGGGGGCACCCCCATCGTGATCGTCGCCGGCCGGCAACTGGTGACGGAGGAGGGGGTGGAAGTCCTGGCGCTGCTGACCGCCCGCGAGTTCCGGCCTGGATTGCCGCTAACCGACACGCTGCGACTCGTCAGGCAGGAC
>CBIHMX010000320.1:0-3985 GCA_966211115.1 uncultured Gemmatimonadaceae bacterium
ATACACAGGACCATCAATCCCCTCAGAACGTTAAGACTCGCGGCGCTTCGGTCCAATGCATGCCAGGCAAGCGTCACCAGCGCCAACGCGATCAGGACAATGGGCGCCCATTGCCACGCGTCCTCGAAGTGTTCGAGCAACAGCAACTCGGACGCGGTCCCAGCCAGGCTGACGACGAGGGTGAGCAGGAGCAGCTTTCTTAATGGAACGGGCAATGGAGAGCGGAAGGCTGAAGGCTGAAGAGCTGAGCCGAAGGCTGAGAGTAACGTACGGGCGCGCGCCGACGCTGTCTGTCCGGGGAACTACGGACCTGCCTGCTGAGTAGCAAGCCGCCGTGAACATGCCCCCCAGACTCCTCCGCGCGATCCTGTTCCGGGGCGTGTTGATCTGGATCGGCGCGAGGGTCATTGCCAACGCAACGCTGGCCTACGCCCAGATCGAGCCAGGTCCCATGGTGCCGCTGTGGAGCGTCGCGGCCGCCGCGGCCCTGTGCCTGGTCGACTTCGGACGACGCAAGGAGACGATGCTGCTGGGCAACCTCGGTATTGCGACCTGGAACGCCGTGTTGGTGGGAACAATTCCCGCGGTCGCCATCGAGGCGGTCATCGCCGCCGCTCGATGACCAGCGAAGTGCTTGTTGCCGACTGCGTCGGGAAGCGATACCGCGAGCGGTGGGTGCTGCACGCTGCCACTCTCCGCGCGAGGCGTGGCGAACTCCGGGCCCTGCTCGGCAGGAACGGCGCCGGGAAGTCAACGCTCCTGAAGATCGGCGCGGGGCTGGTCGTCCCGGACAACGGTGCGGTGCGCTTCAACGGCGTTATGCAGGAGCGCGCCAGGCTGGCGACGATGGCCAGGACAGGACTGTGCTTCATTCCTGATCACGACCTCCTGTCGCACGCATTTTCGGTACGGCACAACCTCGAGTTCGTGCGCCGGAAGGACGACGCCGGCGGCATAACCCGTGTTGCGGAGCGCTTGAACCTCACGCACCGGCTGGATGCGCGGCCCTCACAGTTGTCGAGTGGTGAACGGCGCCGGGCGGAACTCGCCTTTGCCCTGTTGCGACGACCAACGTGCCTGCTCGTCGACGAACCGCTGCGGAACCTGGCGCCGATCGACGCCGAAGGTTTGCTCGTGGTCCTGCGTGAAATTGCGCGCGCGGGATGCGCCGTGGTGCTCACCGGTCACGAAGTGCCAGCGCTCCTGGCGGCGGCGGATCACGTGACCTGGTGCACGTCGGGCACGACGTATGAGCTGGGACCGCCCTTCATGGCGCGCACCGACGAACGATTCGTGCGCGACTACCTTGGCTTCGCGGGCCGTTGACGGTCGATCGAACCGTCGTCGGCTACGCTGGCGAGAATGATGTCGTCGTATTCGTGGTGTCGACTGAGCCACGAGGAAATGAAGGGGCACTTCACGATGACCTGCAGGCCCGTGCGACGTGCCTCGTCCAGCGCGTGCTTCGCGAGGACAGTTCCGAGTCCGCGATTTCGCAATGAGGACGGGACCTCGGTGTGGACCAGGACGATGTGGTCCTCCCGCCGGCGATAGTCCAGGTATGCGACCTGGTCCCCGATGGCGATTTCGTATCGATGATGAGCGGGCCGATCGGCGACCGTGAGGTTTTCGGGAGACACAGACGATGGACGATTGACGATGGACGATTGACGATTGACGATTGACGATTGACGATTGACGATTGACGACCTTCAGCTGAGTGGGTTTGGGCGGGCAAGGCGCGCAAGCTCCGGCGCTGCTAGCCGTCCGCCTTGATATGAAGGCACGTCACCGAAGCGACGGCGCGCCTCCCAGACATCGCGAAACTGCGTGATTTCTTCCGGCGTGCGCGCTACGAAGTTCCACCACATGAGGATGCGTTCCGGGAATGGCGGGCCTCCGATGAGCATCAGGCGCCCCCCGTTCCGGCTCGAAAACGTCGCGTCGGTTCGACGCAGGCCGAGGTAGTACAACATGCGCGGCTCCAGCGGTTCGCCGTCGACGGCGCAGTCGCCATCCAGCACGAGTACCGCGTGCTCGAAGTCCGCGCGCAGGTCCATGCTCACGGATTCGCCGGGATGGACCTGCACGTCGGCGCCGGTGAGTTCCGAGAAATGACGCCCCGGCGATTGGAGTGCGCCGAGGGAGCCGGCAAAGACCTGGACGATGCCGCCCGGCGATTCGAGGACGGGCACGCGCTCGATCCCATCGAAGGATGGTTCCACATGGCGGTGCGCGTCCGGCAGTGCCACCCAGAGTTGGGCACCTTACAAACGACCGCTGTGCTGTCGCGGCGTTTGTTCCGCGTGGGCGATGCCGCGGCCGGATGTCATCACGTTGACGCCCCCTGGACGCGCGGTCGCCTCGCTTCCGAGGCTGTCGTCATGCAGGACCTCGCCTTCGATGAGCCAGGTCACCGTCTGCAGTCCGGTGTGCGGGTGTGGCGCAACGTCCATCGGCTTGTCGTCGCCAAACGAGAGCGGGCCGAAACGGTCCAGGAAGCACCACGGGCCGATCATCCGGCGATCGCGGATCGGCAGGACCCGCGTGACGGTCAGCGCTCCGAGGCTGACGTCCCGGTTCGGATATGCCTGGAGCGTGCTCTTTGAGCCGCCGAGCGTGGTGCATTCCTCGGCCGCTACGATCCTGCTCATGCGTCCTCCCTGAGTGCCCGGGGCAAGATATGACGCGAATCGCTGGCCGCCCATGAGCCGCGCGTTTCGTGTACCGGCCTTAGGTTCATTGGGCTCGAGCAACGCGATCAAAATGGCTGATTGCAGACATTGCATGATTACTGAGTGTCCAACGCGCGTCCGGTGAAGCGCCGCTCGCAGCCGACGCTGCAGGTCGCGGTCGCCCTCGTCGCGGGCTTCGTGGCCGGGATGGTGCTCCGGTCGACGCCGATACCGGGGTTCATCGAGCCGGTGGGCACGTTGTGGATCAACGCCATCCGCATGCCGATCCTGCCGCTGATCGTGACGATGCTGATCGCGTCGATCGCCGGCTCGACGGACAGCCGGCGCATCGGGGTGTTAGGCGCCAGGTCGCTGGCGGTCATGCTCGCCTTGCTGTCGCTGTTCGCCGTGATCATGACCCCGCTCGCGCAGTTCCTGCTCGGCGGAATCGAGTTCGACCCGGCCAGCACCGCGTCATTGCGTGAAGCCGCGCGGTTCGATGCGTCGGTGCTGCAGCAGGTGACGCTCCGCGAGTGGCTGCTGTCGCTGGTACCGGCGAACCCGATCCGGGCGGCGGCCGACGGGGCGCTGCTGCCGCTGGTGATTTTCAGCCTGGCCTACGGCACGGCGCTCTCGCGGGTGTCGGCGGGGATTCGCGAGACGCACGTGCATTTCTGCCAGGGCGTTGCCGACGCCATGACAACCGTGATTCGCTGGGTCCTGGTCGTCGCGCCCCTTGGTGTGTTCGCGCTATCGGTGTCGGTGGGGGCGAGGCTGGGCGCGGCGGCGGCGGGCGCCATCATCGTGTACATCCTCGCGTGCGTGATTGCGCTGTCGATCGCGATCGCGCTCCTGTACGTCATCATGTGGCGCGTGGGCGGCGTGCCGTTGCGCGTGCTCGGACCGGCGCTGCTGCCGGCGCAGACCATCGCGTTCACGTCGCGGTCTTCACTGGCGTCGTTGCCGGTGCTGCTGACCGAGGCGCCGGCGCGCCTGGGAATCCGGCCAGCCGTGGCGGGTTTCGTGCTGCCACTCTGCGCGTCGATCTTCAAGCCGAATTCGCCGATTACCTGGCCGTTAGGCGCCGTGCTGGTGGCGCAACTCTATGGCGTCGAACTGGGGAGCACGAACCTGGCCATCTTCGGCATCGGGTGCGTCATCCTCTCGCTCACCGTTCCCGGCATTCCCAGCGGCGGATTTTTCGTGCAGGCGCCACTGTACCTCGCGGTAGGATTGCCGCCAGAAGGGTTGGGCATCCTCATCGCGGTCGACTTCATCCCCGACCTGTTCAAGACCCTGCTCAACACCAC
>CBIHMX010000321.1:0-3983 GCA_966211115.1 uncultured Gemmatimonadaceae bacterium
TGACGGTGATGGGCGACCCGAACCACTCGGCCGCAGCTGTTCCATAACTGCCTGACGATGGACGCACTTCGGGGAGCATCGTGCGCGGCACCCCGAACAACTCACCCAGTTCCGGCGACCAGTCCAGCGCGTTGATGTCATACAGCATGGTGCGTGAGGCGTTGGTCGGCTCGGTCGCATGGACGGCTCCCTTCGTCAGGCGCCAGATCAACCATGAGTCGATAGTCCCGGCCAGTACGTCGCCCTTCCGTGCCCGTTGAGCAAGGTCACGATCCCTGAGCAGCAGCTCGAGCTTCGTGGCCGAGAAGTACGGATCGACGACGAGTCCCGTGCGGGTGCTGATGTCGTCTGCCTGCGGCGCCAGTTCGGTGCATCGTGCCGCGGTGCGCCGGTCCTGCCAGACGATCGCTGGTCCAACCGGGCGCCCGGTTCGCCGGTCCCACAACACGACGGTCTCGCGCTGGTTCGTTATGCCGATCGCCTTCGGCGTCTGCTTCGATTGGGCAATGGCATCGCGGCCGGCGGCGATGGTGCGATCAAAAATCTCGTCCGCGTCGTGTTCCACCCAGCCGGGGCGCGGATAGTGTTGCGTTATCTCCTGGTACCCGCGCCCGGCGACCCGCCCGTCTTCCGTCAGGACGAGGCAGGTGGATCCGGTCGTTCCCTGATCGATGGCTAAGACGGACACGGTCAGTCAGAAGGGCAGAGGTTAATTGCCGGACGAGGTCATATCGTACGGCGGAGGGATGAGGCCGCGGTCCGTGATGAAG
Source organism: uncultured Gemmatimonadaceae bacterium (assembly GCA_966211115.1). Taxonomy (GTDB): domain Bacteria; phylum Gemmatimonadota; class Gemmatimonadetes; order Gemmatimonadales; family Gemmatimonadaceae; genus JABWBJ01. The sequence goes on from CBIHMX010000321.1 coordinate 771, forward strand.
GCAGTAATCAGTTCAGCCGGTGTGATATCGAAGGCGGCGTTCCCCACGGCGGCATGCTCTGCCGTCAACTGGCGACCGCCTAACGTCGTCACTTCACCTGGATCGCGTTCCTCGATGGTAATGTCGTCACCCGAACGCAACGTGGCATCGATCGTGGACGAGGGGATGGCAACGTAGAACGGAATACCATGGTGCCGGGCCAGCACGGCCAGCGCGTACGTTCCCACCTTGTTGGCCACGTCGCCGTTGGCAACGACACGATCGGCGCCAACCAGGCAGAGGTCAACTTCGCCGGCCCGCATGCGCGCGCCCGCCGCGCCATCGGTGATCACTGTAACCGGAATGCCGGCCCTCGTCAGCTCCCATGCCGTCAGCCGGCTTCCCTGCAGCAGCGGACGGGTCTCCGTAGCCAAAACGGAAACGCGTCGCCCGTTCGCAGCGGCGACATAGACTGGCGCCAGGGCAGTGCCGATTCCTCCCGTCGCCAGTGCGCCCGCGTTGCAATGGGTGAGCACGCGCGCGCCATCGCGGACGAGATATTCTCCAGCTTCACCAATGCGCCGGCACATCGCGCGATCCTCGTCGAGGATCGCCGTCGCCTCCTCGCGCATCGCGGCCAGAACGGCGCCCGCGTTTCCGGGCGTCAGCTCGGCGCGCCGCATGACGCGACGCACAGCCCAGCCGAGGTTTACCGCCGTAGGGCGTGTCCGGGCGATCGTAGCTGCCGCCGCTCGCGCGCGAGTGAGTAATGACTCGCGGGACTCATTCTCGAGCGAGCCCAGCGCCGCACACAGGCCCATCGCGGCGCAGATTCCAATGGCGGGAGCGCCACGAATCGCCAGGGTGGCAATCGCGTCGCACACGTCATCGAGCGTGTTCAGGTCACGCTCGACAAATTCCCCTGGCAGCAGCCGCTGATCGATAATGCGAACGGCGTCACCATCCGTTGACCAGCGAACAGATTCTATTGTTTGCACCCACCCAAGATACCTGACTGCGATCTTGGCCGGTGTCTTGAATGGCGATACGAACAGGTATGGCGGAACACGGATGACTCGGGGTACACAGGCGGCCACGGGTACTTCTTTGGTGAAATCCCGGGCACGAAAATGCCGGGTGCATTGAATGGCGAGCCGTTCGTGCCCGGGATTTCACCAATGCAGTATCCGTGGTCATCAGTGTATTCCGAGCCATCCGCGATCCCGCCCTACCCGTTCGTATCCCATCAAGCATCAGACCTTATCGCCCTGCTACATTCGGATATGTCCTACCAGAACCTTCGCCTGACCACAAGCCAGAAAATCGGAACGATCACGATCCACCGGCCCGACAAGCTGAACGCGCTCAACTCGGCCACCATCGATGACCTGGATCGCGCGATCGATGTGCTGGTGTCGTCACCGGAGGTCGACGGGATCATCCTCACGGGCGCCGGACGCGCTTTTGTGGCCGGCGCGGACATCGCGGAGCTGGCGGCGCTCGATTCCAACGGCGCGCACGCCCTGTCGCGCCGCGGGCAGGCGGTGTTCGCGAAGTTCGAGGCCAGCCACAAGCCGGTGCTGGCGGCCGTCAACGGGTTCGCGTTAGGCGGAGGCTGCGAACTGGCCATGGCCTGCCACGTGCGCATCGCCAGCGACCTGGCGAAATTCGGCCAACCGGAAGTCAAGTTGGGGTTCATTCCCGGCTACGGCGGGACACAGCGGCTGCCCCGGCTGGTTGGTCCGGGCCATGCCGCGCAACTGCTGCTGACGGGCGAGATCATCGACGCGGCCGAAGCGGCGCGCATCGGCCTGGTCAATCGGGTCGTGCCCGCGGCCGAGCTCATGACCGCCGCCGAAACCATGATGACGCAGATGCTGGCCAATGCGCCGCAGGCGCTGTCACGGATCCTCGATGCCATCCGGCGCGCCGCGGATGCGCCGCCGTCGGCGCTGTACGATCTCGAATCAGCCAGTTTCGCATCGCTCGCCGACACCGAAGACGCGCGTGAGGGGACCGACGCGTTTCTCGCGAAGCGTTCACCCCGCTTCACCGGGCGTTGACGCACGCGATGGCGGCGCCGCCGGCAGGCCGCATGGCTCCTGACGACCGCCTGACGAGAGCGCGGGTCGCGCGCTTGCGCCGGCTGACGGTGCGCGACTTCAGGAACCTGGCCGACGTCGCCTTCGAGGTGCCGGACGAAGGGCTGGCCTTTGTCGGCGACAACGGGCAGGGAAAGACGAACCTGCTCGAGTCCATCTACTACCTGCACCTGTTCCGCTCGATGCGGGGGGCACGGGACGCCGAGCTGGTGCGGTTCGGCACGGCGGCGTTCCACGTCGCGGCGGAATGCGAGGGCACGCGGTGGCAACGGGTCGGCGCCGGGGTGGAACGGGAAACGGGCCGCCGCCGCATCGTGCTCGATGGCGTGGTTTGCGACCGGGTCACCGACGCGTTAGGCGCCCTTCCCTGCGTGGCATTCTCGCCGGCTGACGTCGCGCTCGTCGCTGGTGGACCTTCGGCCCGGCGGCGCTGGCTCGATGTCACGCTGGCGTCGTCGTCGCCGCGCTACCTGGCCGCTCTCCGGGAGTACCGGGCCGCGCTGGCCCAGCGCAACGCAGCGCTCCGGGCGCGGTCGCGCTCGTCGCCGGCTTCGGTCTGGGACCACGCGCTGGCGGCGCACGGTGCCACGTTGACCACGGCTCGCGCCGAGTTCATCGAGTGGGCGCGGGGGCGCGCCGGCGGGCACGCCACTGCCCTCGGTGAACGCGGAACGCTCGAGCTGCGATATCGATCCGGCGACGCGCTCGAGTCGGGCAACAGTGAGGACCAGGTCCGCGACGCGATCGCCAGGTCACTCACCCGCGGACTCGAACGGGACACGGAACGCGGGATGACGCACCACGGGCCGCACCGCGATGAAGTCGACCTGCGGCTCAGCAGCGTGTCACTGCGCCGGTACGGTTCGGCGGGCCAGCAGCGGACCACCGCCATTGCGATGCGCATGCTGGAGTGCGGATGGTATCGTGAACGGGGACAGGTGGATCCGCTGCTCCTGCTCGACGATCCCGTGGCCGAACTCGATCGCGGCCGGGCCGCGCGGGTGCTCTCGCTGCTGACGTCCGAGGCACCGGGCCAGGTGCTGCTGGCCGTGCCGCGCGACGACGACATTCCCTCCGCCCTCACATCCCTGCCGCGGCGCCGTGTCCGCGAAGGTACAGTTTCCGATGCCTA
>CBIHMX010000322.1:0-3966 GCA_966211115.1 uncultured Gemmatimonadaceae bacterium
ATCCGATCCTGTTCGGTAAAATCGCGGCCAGCGATAATCGACAGGCCTAACGTCTTGAAGTAGTCGTTGGCGACGATGCGCCACCCTGCCCACGGAATCTCCTTGCCCGTTGCCTCGGGCCGGTCGACGGCGCCAAAGCCCATTCCGGTTCCCGTACCATTCATCGGTCGCATGTGCACGACCGACGCCGACGAGACCTGCGGCATGGCGCGGATCTGGGTCAGGTAGTCGGTGAGGAGTTGTGCGCTCCGGTTCCGGTCCGCGGCGTTTCGTGAATTCGGGAAGCCCACGGTGAACATGAGACGGTTCGCGGTCTGGAACCCACGATCGACGGACAGGACGCGGTCGAAGCTGCGGATGAGCAACCCCGCGCCCACGAGCAGCACCAGAGACAGCGCCACCTCGGCGGTCACGAGGGCATTCCGGACACGTCCGCCACGCCGATGGCCGACGTTCCGCTCTCCTTCACGGAGCGCGGTGACCATGTCGTCGAACGGCATCCGCAGCACGGGCACGAGCCCCGTGACGACACTGGTGATCAGCGCGGCGCCAATCGTCAGCGCCACGATCCAGCCATCGACGGTGGCCTCGGCAAGGCGCGGGATGTCACCGGGGTTGTAGGTGCGGAGCAGCCGGACCACGCCGAACGCGAGGAACAGGCCGAGCGCGCCGCCGACAAGGCCGAGCAATCCGGATTCACTGAGCGCCAGCTGCATCACGCGTCCGCGCGAGGCGCCTAACGCCGACCGCAGCGCCCGCTCGCGGGCGCGCGTGGTGGACCGGGCCAGCAGCATGTTGGCGAGGTTGACGCAGGCGATGAGCAGGAGAAACGCGACGGATCCGGCGAGCACCCAGAGGGCCCGGCGCACTGCGTCGTCTGCCATCCAGCTTTCGCTCGGATCGATGGCGATACCCATCCCTTTCGCTTCGGGATAGGTCGTGGAGAGTTGCGCGGCGATGCGATCGAGGTCGGCCTGCGCCTGTGCCATCGAGACACCCGGCTTCAGGCGGGCAATGACCGGCAACTCCCAGCTGTCGCGGTCGAGCTCCGCCGGCCTGACGAACGGAACGAAGACTTCGGCCGCGTCCAGCCAGGGCGTGCCTGGCGGGAGGATGCCAACGACTTCGTACGATTCATTGTCGAGCTGAATGGTGCGCCCGACGACTGTGGAGTCGGCGCCGAACCGGGAGTTCCAGAATCCGTGGCTCAGGACTGCGATGCGCGGGTCATTGCCGGTGCGATCTTCGCCGTCTATGAACGTTCGTCCGGCCACTGGCCGGACATTGAGCGCGCGAAAGAATCCGACGGTCGCGGAGGCCACGGTGAGCCGTGCCGGTTCACCCTCGCCGCCCATGTTGCGTGACGCGAACCGGATCGCGCCGACGGCGTCGAACGTCCGGTTCATGTCGACGACGTCGAAGAAGTTGGCGTAGGTGAACGAAATGTCGAGCATGTCGCGCTCGACACGCGTCTCCTGGAGCTGCACCAGCCTGTCCGGCTCCGGGAACGGCAGCGGCCGGAGGAGCACGGATCGGACGACGCTCGCGATCGAGGCGGTGGCGCCGATGCCTAACGCCAGTGTCAGCACAGCGATGACCGTGAAACCCGGGGAGCGACGCAGTGAACGAGCGGCGTGGCGAAGGTCGGACAGCACCTGGTTCATGGCTTTGTCTCCTGGGGGATCCATCGGAAGGCGCGGGCCGGGTAACGCGAGCGACCCGCCAACGACGATGGCCATCCTGATGCGGAATGCGAAGCGAGGGAGCTGCCACCAGTACCACCGGTTCGCATTTCCCGCCCCCAACGCGGCCAGGCGAGTGCGATGAAGCTCGGCCAGGTCTTCGAGCGCTTCGTCGCGCACGTCGGCGGGCAGGATGCGACCGAGCAGGCGTTCGGCGAGTCGCGGCGGACCTGCGGTCATCGGACTTCGGCCGGCTTTCCCGGGCTCCACAATTTCTCCAGCGTGCGGCGCGCGTCACGGAGCCTGGCCTGGCCGGCGGCGGTGAGTTCGAACACCCGTTTTCCACGGCCGCCTTCTCCCGGTCGTGGTTCATGCTTCTTCGACTTCGTGAGGCCGCGTTGCTCGAGGCGGCGGAGGGCGATGAAGACAGAGGCCGGCGACACCGACTTGCCCGTGGCGGCCTCGAGTTCATTGACTACCGGCGCACCGTGCGCGCGGCCTCCCAGTCGCTGCAGGGCCAGCATCACGTGATGCTCGAATTCACCGAGTGCCAGTCGACTCACCGCTCTCCCACCGTCAAAGTAGCAGTGATAGTATGCTTGCCCGAATGCGACCCCGCAAGGAGGTCTTACTCAATCAATCAGCGAGGCCGCTCTCCGGCGGAAGCAACGGTCCCGACGTATTCCGTGTCTGACTGGCGAAAGCTCTCAGTTAGTGAGAGTATTGCGCCTGACACGACGGGAGAATCGATGGGCACGGAATCCGCCGACATCATTCGCGGCACCGCCGACATGCTGATCCTCAAGCTGCTGGCCATCCAACCGATGCACGGCTGGGGGATCGCCAAGCACGTCGAGCAGCGGTCGAAGGAGGCCATTCGAATCCAGCCGGGCGCGCTGTATGCCTCGCTGCACCGCCTCACGCGTCAGGGGTGGATCCGGTCGGCGTGGAAGACCACCGACAAAGGCCAACGCGCTCGCTACTACTCGCTGACGGTGGCTGGGTCGCGCCGGCTCGCCGAGGAAACCGCCAACTGGCAGCGACTTTCCCGGGGTGTCGCCCTGATTCTGTCAGCCGAGTGAAGGAATCATGTGGCGGCTCCTGAACGACCTCGCCTTCCGCGCCCGCGCCATATTCCGGCGCGACGACGCCGATCGTGACCTGCAGGACGAGTTCGCGCATCATCGCGCCATGCTCGTTGCCGAACTGCGCGCCACAGGCGCATCGACCGAAGAGGCAGAGCGCGAAGCGAACGTGAGCCTGGGGAGCGTCGCTGCCGAATCGGAACGCGCGCGGGACGGCTGGGGCGTGTCAGGCGTGCACGAGTTCCTGGCCGACGCTCGTTATGCACTCCGCCAGATGCGGCGTCATCCGGGGTTCACAGCAATCGCGGTCCTCACGGTCGGACTCGGCATCGGCGCCACCGTTGCTCTCGCGAGCGTGGCACACGCGGTCATCCTGCGGGCGCTCCCCTACGCCAACGAAAGTCGCATACATGTCTTCTGGTCCCCGGTCGACTGGGGCGGCAATGAGTATGAATTCGTGCGCGAGCGGAAGGGCATCTTTGCTGATCTCGCCGCCTTCTCGACCAATGACGATCCATATGTCGTTGACCCGCAATCGACGACGGGCGCTCAACACCTTCGCTACGTCGTCACCACGCCGACCCTGTTCGACGTGCTCGGCGTGCGACCAGCACTCGGCCCCGGTATAACTGCGGAGGACGACCGCCCGAGTGCCCCGCCGGTCATCGTCATCAGCCACGCCATGTGGCAGTCGGACCTGGGCGGCGATCCTGACGTCATCGGCCGGCAAATCCACGTCAGCGGAACACCGGTCACGATCGTCGGCGTAATGCCGAAGGGCTTCTACTTCCCGACCCCGGAATTCCAGGCGTGGCGGCCGGTGCAGATCGACCCCGCCAGTTCGATGTACAGCGTGGGGTACCTCACAGTCGTTGGCCGCACACTCGCGGCCACGCCGCAAGCTCTCGTCGATGCCGACGTCCAGCGCATTGCGCGCGAGCTCGGCCAGCGCTTTCAGTACACGACGACGAACGACAAGGCGCAGAACGCGCATGTGACGCCGGTGCATACCCACCTGCTCGGTGACGTGCGGAATCCCATTCTGCTCCTGCTCTCGGCGGTTCTGCTGCTTCTCGTGATTGCATCGGCGAATACCGCCGCGCTGGTGCTTGCCCGCACGAGTGATCGGGACGAGGAGATGGCGGTGCGAACGGCGATGGGCGCGGGAAGTTGGCGTCTGGTTCGGCAGATCATTGCCG
>CBIHMX010000323.1:0-3958 GCA_966211115.1 uncultured Gemmatimonadaceae bacterium
CCCGTGCCCCGTGCCCCGTTGGAATCGCTCATCCCCCTGCCCCCTGCCCAGTGCCCCATACCCCAAGAGAAGAGGCCGAAGGGAAGCTCACTGAAAAAAGCGGAGTACCGGGCTCCAACTTTCTCAGAGAACGACCCTCCGGCCCCGACTTCTCACCGGAAGACATCGCGACGTTTCCGTTTACTCGTCGGCCAGCTCCGGTTCTGGAGTCCCGAGTGGCCGGATACCGAGGACGATCTTCACCTTTTCCTCGATCTCGGCCTGCAGGACCGGATTGTCCTTGAGGAACAACTTGGCGTTCTCACGCCCCTGCCCGATGCGCTGGCCGTTGTAGCTGTACCAGGCGCCGGATTTCTCGATGATATTCGACTCCGACCCGATGTCGACCAGCAAGCCGACATGGCTGATGCCCTCGGCATACATGATGTCGAACTCGGCCTGCTTGAACGGCGGCGCGACCTTGTTCTTTACCACCTTCACGCGGACCTGCGAGCCAATCACCTCTTCCTTGTCCTTCACCGCGCCCAGCCGCCGAATGTCGAGGCGAACCGACGCGTAGAACTTGAGCGCCTTGCCACCGGTCGTCGTTTCGGGATTACCGAACATCACGCCGATCTTTTCGCGCAACTGGTTGATGAAGACCACCGAGGTGCGCGACCGGGCGATGGCACCCGTCAGCTTGCGCAACGCCTGGCTCATCAGGCGCGCTTGCAAGCCGACATGCGAGTCACCCATCTCGCCTTCGATTTCAGCCTTCGGCACCAGTGCCGCCACCGAGTCGACGACGACGATGTCGACCGCGCCGGAACGCACCAGGATCTCGCAGATCTCGAGGGCCTGCTCGCCGGTGTCCGGTTGCGAGACCAGCAGGTTCTGCACGTCTACCCCAAGCTTCTTCGCGTACTCGATATCGAGCGCATGCTCGGCATCGATGAACGCAGCCACGCCACCCATGCGCTGCGCATTGGCAACGACGTGGAGACAGAGCGTGGTCTTGCCGCTCGATTCCGGCCCGTAGATCTCGGTCACGCGGCCACGCGGGATTCCACCCACGCCGATGGCCGCATCGAGATTGATGGCGCCTGTGGGGATTGCTTCGACCCGGACGCGCGCCGAGTCGGCGCCCATCTTCATGATCGACCCCTTCCCGCAGCTCTTTTCGATCTGCGCGATGGCCAGATTTAGCGCCTTTTTCCGGTCTTCCTGCACCGCCGTCACGCCCATTCTGCACCCGCTGTGGTGTGTGGTGGGACTCTGGCCACGCGGCAATTTATCCGGTGGCTGGAAACACTCGATACCCCGAACAAACAACGAACAAACACCCGAAGAAACTACGAAACAGACCCGCCCAGTTCAAGCCGTCCGGTGGACAAGAAATGCGTTTTCCACATGCCTGACGCGCACTCGCTCACCCGAAACGAGCACCCCGATGACGTCGAACCGGTAAACCTCTCCGCTTCGGCCGTGCCGGTCGATCCAGGTAGAGGCGGACCGGACCAGCTCGTTCCGCTTCTTCCAGTTGACCGCCTCCACCGGGTCCCCGAACTCGTTGCCAGACCTCGCCTTCACTTCGACAAAGGCCACGAGGTTATCCCGCTTGGCAATGAGGTCGATGTCCCGATGCCCGGACCGATACCGGCGCTGCAGCACCCGCCAGCCGCGCATCAGGAGCCACCGCTCCGCTACCCGCTCGCCCTGCAGCCCGAACTCCATGGTCTGTTTGGTCACGCGGCGAACCTATCAGCGCGCCGTCACCTGAGCGTCACCGCTGGAACGCAGGGGGTAGCAATTCCGCGCACCGGGGAGTGACCCCGTTTTGCCAGGTATTGCAGGCTGCTTCGTGCGCCCGGCGGTGAATGTGTGTCCCCGTTCCGAGGCCGGCGGGAAACCTGGTCTGTCCCCTATTCGGGGCCCGCTATGCGATCGAGGTCGTCGAGTCCAGCCAGGATCTCGCGCGGCTTGGACCCGTTAGGCGGACCGAGCACGCCAGCCGCGTGGAGCTGGTCGATGATCCGCGCGGCGCGGCCATAGCCGATGCCGAGCCGGCGTTGCAGCAGCGACGTGGACCCGAGCTGGTGCTGGATGCAGACCTCGGCCGCGCGACGGAATTCCGGGTCGCGCTTCCCCGCCGGAACGCTCTCCTCCTCGTCAGGCTCGGCCGCCAGCGCCTCACGGTCCCGCACCACCTGCAGGATGTCCGCTTCGTCGGTCCCTTCGCCGGTCACGGCGTTGGACGCCAGGGCGGCACGCCGGGCAGCGCGACGGTCCTCGAACCAGGTCATCAGCTTCTCGGTGTCATCCCCGGGGATGAACGCACCCTGCATCCGCTGCGGCTCCGATTTCCCCGGCGGAATGAACAGCATGTCGCCGTTGCCTAACAACGATTCGGCGCCGATGCCGTCGATGATCGTGCGGCTGTCCACCTGGGACGCCACCCGGAACGCGATCCGGCTCGGGAAGTTTGCCTTGATCAGTCCCGTGATCACGTTCACGCTCGGGCGCTGCGTCGCGAGGATGATGTGGATCCCGATCGCCCGCGCCTTCTGCGCCAGCATCGCCAGCGGCGTCTCGATCTCGCCCTGCACCGTCATCATCAGGTCGGCCAGCTCGTCGATGACGATCACGATGTAGGGCTGGATTCCGCCGTGGTACGTTCGATCCTCGAACGCGACGTCCGGATTCTTCGGCAACTTCAAATTCTTGTCGCCGTCCATGACCCGCTTGTTGAACTCCTGGATGTTCCGCGCGCCATTCGCGGCCAGCAGGTGGTAGCGATCGTGCATTTCCATCACGGCCCACTTGAGCAGCGACGCCGCGTCCCGGTTGTCGGTGATCACCTTGTACCGGAGATGCGGCAGGCGGTTGTACACGGACAGCTCGACCATCTTCGGATCTACCATCAGGAACCGCAGCGTCTCCGGCGTGTGCCGGTAGATCAGGCTCGTGATGATCGTGTTCACGCACACGGACTTGCCAGAACCCGTCGCCCCGGCAATCAGCAGGTGCGGCATGCGGGCCAGGTCCGCTACCACCACACGCCCCTCGAGGTCCTCGCCTAACGCGATGGGGAGCGACGCTCGCGCCGACTTGAACTCGCGCGACTCGATCAGCTTCCGGAACCAGACCATCTGCGCCGTCGGATTCGGCACCTCGACGCCCACCGCCCCCCGCCCCGGAATCGGCGCCACCACCCGAATGCTCGGCGCCCGCATCGCCAGCGCGAGGTCGTTCGCCAGGTTGGCAAACTGGCGCACCTTCACCCCCGGCGCGGGCTCGATCTCGAACTGCGTCACCACCGGACCCGTCGTCTTGCCGACCAGTTCCCCGTCCACCCGGAACGTGCGCAGCGCGTCCATGAGCTTCCGGCCCATGGCTTCCAGCTCGACGCCCTGTTCCGACGGCACGGGTGGGGCGAGCGTCAACAGTTCCGAGGGCGGCAGGGCATCCTCGTCGCCGTCCGAGGCGAGACCTGTCTGAGTCGGCGCGGCATCATAGTCGGGGTCCGGCGAGATGGGCTTCCTGGCGCGCCTTCGCTCGGCTGGGGTCGGCGTAGGCTCGGGCGCGGCGTCGCCCGTCAGGTCGACGGCCGGCATCTCCCGCGGCGGTGGCTCCAGGCGTTGCGCGAGCGTCGGCTTGTCCGGGATCGACCCCGCCTTGCCTGACGGGGACGGCCCCACCAGCGCGCGCACGGGATTCCAGCGCAGTGTCCACGCCATCAGCGCCGAAACGAGCAGCGCGACGACGAACCAGGCGCCGGCGCTGCCGAAAAACTGCTTCAGGTAGAACGCGAGGAACGTTCCCCACTGGCCGGCAGCCCGGGCGGTCGACTCGTCAGGCGCTGCGCCGACCGCCAGCCCGATCCCGACCGGCAGCAGCAGCGCCACCCCCAGCAGGAACACCATCCACGACCGGTCGGTTTCCGACTGCATGCGGCCGAGCAGGCGCAGTGCGTGCACAC
>CBIHMX010000324.1:0-3958 GCA_966211115.1 uncultured Gemmatimonadaceae bacterium
TTACGACCTCACGACCTCACGACCTCACGACCTCACGATTCCCCATTCCCAACCATGTCCTGGGCCCTCATTCCGCTGACTGAAGAACAGCGCGCGATACAGCAAGCCGCGCGGGACTTCGCGCGCGAGGAACTGGTGCCCGGGATTGGCGAGCGGGATCGAGACGCACGCTTCGACGACACGCTCGTCCCCAAGCTCGCCGCGTTAGGCTTCCTTGGCATGCTGCTGCCCGAGGAATACGACGGGCTCGGACTCGACTCCCGCACCTACCTGGTCGCGCTCGAGGAAATCGCGGCGGTCGACGCCTCGGCGGCGGTGCTGATGAGCGTGCACAATTCGCTGCCGACGCAGATGATCCTGCGATACGGGTCGGACGAGCAGCGCCAGCGCTTCCTGCCGAAGATGGCGCGGGGAGAGATACTGGGCGCGTTTGCCCTGTCGGAGCCCGGTGCCGGATCCGATGCGGCGGCGTTGAGTACGCGGGCGGTGCGGGACGGCGACGACTGGATCCTCACCGGCACGAAGGCCTGGGTCACGAATGGCAGCGAGGCCGGGGCCATCCTCGCCCTCGCGCGCACCGATTCGCCTGACGATTACAAGGGTGCCCGCGGCATCGGCACGTTCATCGTCACGCCGGACCTTCCCGGGTTCCGTGTCGGACGCAAGGAGGACAAGCTCGGGCTGCGCTCGTCGCCCACCGTGCAGCTCCACTTCGACGACATGCGGGTGCCGGCGGCCAACCTCGTCGGCGATCCATCCCACGGATTCATCTACGCGATGCAGTCGCTCGAACACGGCCGACTCGGCATCGCCGCCCAGGCCGTAGGTATCGCGCGCGCCGCGCTGGAAGTGGCGGTGGATTACGCCGCCGAGCGCCGGCAGTTCGGCAAGCCGATCAAGGAGTTCCAGGCGATCCAGTTCAAGCTGGCCGACATGGCGACACGCGTGACCGCAACGCGTGCGCTGCTGTACGCGGCTGCCGCCACGAAAGATCGCGGCGAACCGATCACGCAGTTTGCTTCCATGAGCAAGCTCATGGCGAGCGAGACGGCGATGTTCGTCACCACCGAGGCGATCCAGATCCTCGGTGGCTATGGCTACGTGACGGACTATCCGGTAGAGCGGTACTTCCGCGACGCCAAGGTCACGCAGATCTACGAGGGCACGTCCGAGATCCAGCGTATCGTCATTGCGCGCGAGCTGTACGCGCGATGAACCGGTTCGCTCCTTTTACACCTCACATCGGCAGGTCATGTCACTTTCCCAGATGACGCAGATGGGCCACGAGCAACTGGTCTTCTGCTACGATCAATCGTCAGGCTATCGCGGCATCATCGCGATTCACGATACCACGCTGGGTCCCGCGCTCGGCGGGACGCGCTTCTGGAACTACGCCAACGAAGAGGAGGCGGTCGTCGACGCGCTTCGGCTGGCCCGTGGAATGACGTACAAGAATGCCGTTGCCGGCCTGAACCTCGGTGGCGGAAAGGCCGTGATCATCGGCGATAACCGCACTACGCGGCGCGAGATGATCTTCCGCGCCCATGGCCGTTTCGTCGAATCGCTCGGCGGCCGCTACATCACCGCTGAAGACGTCGGCACCAGCACGGCCGACATGGATTTCGTCCACATGGAGACGAACCATGTCGCCGGTCTCGAGAACAAGTCGGGCGACCCGTCGCCAGTGACCGCGCGCGGCGTGTTTCGCGCGATCCAGGCATCGGCGAAAGCGCGATGGGGCACGGAGTCGGTCGACGGCAAGACGGTCATCGTCCAGGGACTGGGCAATGTCGGATTGCATCTCTGCCGTGAACTGACGGCGGCCGGCGCGAAACTCGTCGTCACCGATATCGACAAGGTCCGGATCGATCGGGCCGTCGGCGAGTTGAAGGCCAAGGCCGTGGAGCCGGCGGTGATCTATGCGCAGGACGGCGACATTTTCGCGCCTTGCGCCCTTGGCGGAATCATCAACGACGAGACGATTCCCCAATTGAAGGTAGAAATCGTGGCCGGTGCCGCGAATAACCAGTTGCTGGAACAGCGCCATGGCGATGAACTCGCTACACGCGGCATTACCTATGCGCCCGACTACGTCGCCAACGCCGGTGGCGTCATCAACGTCTATGGCGAAGTCGCCGGCTGGACCCGTGACCGCGCGCTCCGCAAGGCGGACGAGATTTTCGACACGACGCTGGGTGTCTTCGAGATCGCCGAGGAGTTCGGCATCCCGACATATGTCGCGGCCGATCGACTCGCCGTGCGGCGTATCGAAGCAATCCGCGAAATGGTGCGGACCCGGCCCCATCGCCAGCGAACATGAGCAAACAGATCGCGGAAGGCTGACCGCGGAAGGCGGAGTACCGCGCGGATGGATCAGGATCTATTTCTGATCGGAGCCGCATGCTAGGTTCGGACAAATAGCCGTTCCGTTCCGCTCGGCCATCCGCCTCCGCCATTCGCCATCTGAAATGTCCGAAGTCATTCCTATCGCCAGCGACCACGCCGGTTTCGAGATGAAAGAACAGCTCGAGACCTGGCTCAAGGCACATGGGTACGAGGTGAAGGATCTCGGTACCGACTCGCTGGCCTCGACCGACTACGCGGATTACGCGCATCCGCTGGCCGACATGGTGTCACGCGGTGACGTGAAGCGCGGGGTACTGCTCTGCGGCACCGGTCTCGGCATGGCGTACGCCGCGAACCGGCATCCCCACGTCCGCGCCGCCGTGGTGTGGTCACCGGAGATTGCCGAGCTGTCCCGGAAGCATAACGACGCAAACGTCCTGGTCCTTCCGTCGCGATTTCTTTCGCCCGAGGATGCGGGAAAGATCCTCGACGTGTTCCTGTCGACCGACTTCGACGGCGGACGTCATACGCGTCGCGTCGAAAAAATCGAACGTGAGGAGTCCTCGAAATGAATGGCTGGAATGAGTGGGATCGCTGTCCGCCTGGTGCCGCGCTGCGAGACGCGGACCCCGAGATCGCGCGCCTGATCGACAAGGAGATCGAGCGGCAGACCGATGGTCTCGAGCTCATTGCCAGCGAGAACTTCGTTTCGCCCGCGGTGCTCGAGGCCATGGGCAGTCCGCTCACGAACAAGTACGCTGAGGGACTCCCGGGCAAGCGCTACTACGGCGGGTGCGAGATCGTCGACCAGGTCGAGCAGATCGCGATCGATCGCGCCAAGGCGCTCTTCGGCGCCGATCACGCCAATGTCCAACCGCACTCCGGCGCGTCGGCGAATTTCGCGGCCTGCCTGGCGTTCCTGAAGCCGGGCGACACGCTGCTCGGGCAGGACCTGTCGCAAGGCGGACACCTGACACACGGCTCGCCGGTGAATTTCTCCGGGCTCCTGTATCGCGCAGTGCATTACGGGGTCAACGACGCCGGCTACATCGATTACGACCAGATGCGCGACGTGGCCCGGAAGGAAAAGCCGCGGCTCATCCTGGCCGGTGCGAGCGCGTATCCGCGGATCATCGATTTCGCCGCGTTCGCCGAGATCGCGACGGAGGTCGGCGCGATCTTCATGGTCGACATGGCGCACATCGCCGGGCTGGTCGCCACCGGCCACCACCCGTCTCCGGTCCCTCACGCCGACGTCGTCACGACCACCACGCACAAGACGCTACGCGGCCCACGCGCGGGACTGATCCTCTGCAAGGCGGATCATGCGAAGGCCATCGACAAGGCCGTGTTCCCGGGGTCGCAGGGCGGTCCGCTCGAGCATGTCATCGCCGCCAAGGCCGTGGGGTTCAGGGAAGCGCAATCACCGGGCTTCAAGGAATATTGCGGCAGGATTGTCAGCAACGCCGACACGCTGGCCAAGGCTCTCGCTTCCCTTGGCTATCACCTGGTGTCTGGCGGTACCGACAACCACCTGATGCTGGTCGACCTGCGAAACAAGAACCTCACTGGCAAGGTGGCCGAGCAGGCACTCGACCGGGCAGGCATCACC
>CBIHMX010000325.1:0-3951 GCA_966211115.1 uncultured Gemmatimonadaceae bacterium
TGGTAGAGCAGCGGACTGAAAATCCGCGTGTCGGCGGTTCGATCCCGTCCCTGGCCACTTTTATGACGAGTCTCCGCTGAACGGCGTGGTGCAACCCTGGCGGATACATCGGAGGAGCAAGTCGCCGCGGATCGCTGCGTCGAGCGGAAAGGCGCGCGGCTCCGAAAGAACTTGCACGGGATCGTAGTCCGACTGCATCCGCGCCGGGCACTACCGCGCGGACTTCGCGCTAACTCGCATCTCCTCCTCGAGTCCGCTGAAACGAGCGCATTGGCGCGGGGTTTACTCAACAAACCCCTGTGCTTATCCGCAGTTCATCGCGCCAACTCGTGCCTCATATGGCAACCGATTCGGGAACCACCAAATCCGTCTGGACCGATACATCAAACATTCCTTCGTTCGACCCTCTGCAAGGCGATCTCGATACTGACGTGTGTATCGTTGGCGCCGGCATAGCCGGAATCACCACAGCATACCTGCTCGGCCGCGACGGAAAGCGTGTCGTTGTGCTCGATGATGGTCCTGTTGCCGGCGGCGAAACCGGACGGACGACTGCTCACCTCGTCTGCGCGCTCGACGACTACTACGCGCAGATCGAAAAAATGCATGGTCCTGAAGGCGCACGAATGGCTGCCGAGAGTCACATGGCGGCGATCGATCGCATCGAAGCGATCGTGCGTGAAGAGGGAATCGACTGCGAGTTCGAACGACTGGACGGCTACTGGTTCGCGCTGGATGGCGAGGGGCAGGACCTGGCGGACGAAGCCGAAGCTGCCCGGCGCGCGGGCATTCCCGGTGTCGAGCTTCTCACCCAGATCCCGGATGTGTCGTTCAAGACGAAATCTGCGGTCCGGTTTCCCAACCAGGCGCAGTTTCATCCGCTGAAATACATCGCCGCGCTCACAAAGGCGATCGAGCGCGATGGAGGCCGCATCTTCTGCGGCACGCACGTCGACTCGATGGACGAAGAGGACGATCGCCCGAAGGTGAAGACATCGGACGGCCATGCGGTCAGGGCCAACGCGCTCGTCTTCGCGACGAACTCGCCGGTCAACGACCGGGTGACGATCCACACCAAGCAGGCGGCGTATCGCACCTACGTGGTCGGGATGCAAGTTCCGAAGGGTGCGGTTCCGCGTGGCCTCTACTGGGACAACCTCGATCCGTATCATTACATCCGGCTGACAACGCTGGATGCGCATAACGAGATCCTCGTCGTCGGTGGTGAGGACCACAAGACGGGCCAGGGCGACAACGAAGAAGAGCCGTTCTGGAAGCTCGAGCAGTGGACGCGCACGCGATTCCCCATGGTGGGCGACGTGCTGTATCGCTGGTCGGGCCAGGTGCTCGAGCCCATCGACGCGATGGCCTTCATCGGGGTCAATCCGGGCGACGACCACACGTACATCGCCACCGGCGACTCCGGTAATGGCATGACACACGGCACGATCGCGGGCATGCTCATCACCGACCTGATCGCCGGCCGGGAGAATGCGTGGTCGAAACTGTACGATCCGGCACGCAAGACGCTTCGCGCGGCCCCGGCATTCCTCAAGGAAAATCTCAACGTCGCGCTGCAGTATGGTGACCTGGCGACGCCGGGTGAAATCCATTCACCGGTGGAGCTGGGCAATGATTCCGGCGCGATCATGCGCGATGGCGCCCGGAAGATCGCGGTCTACAAGGACGCTACGGGTGAGATCCACATGCGGTCCGCGGTCTGTCCGCACCTCTACTGCATCGTCGATTGGAACAACGCCGAGAAGACGTGGGATTGCCCGTGTCACGGTTCGCGCTTCGATCGACACGGCAAGGTGATCAACGGACCGGCGCTGTCGGATCTCTCCGAGCTGCCCGATGACGTCACTCCGAACGGAGCGCCTGCATCGGGTCAACGCGCGAAGCCCGTCTCGCGGGAATGAGCGCCGCCAGGGCACCGACGACCGCGATCGTCACGATCGAAACGCCGAACACGAAGGGATCCCTGGGCTCGACCTGAAAAAGCAGGCCGCGCACGAGCTGCATGAGGTACCACGATCCGACCAGCCCGATGACGAGGCCGAGCATAACGACGCGCGCGCCACTCCCGAGGACCAGCGCGACCAGCTTGCCCCGGTCGGCGCCGAGTGCCGAACGAATGGCGATTTCCCGCGTGCGCTGGGTTGCCGCGAACGAGAGTACGCCGTACACGCCGATCGCGGCCAGGAACAGCGATAGCCCGCCAAACACCGAAAGCGCCGTCATCATGAAGCGTCGCCAGGCCGTGACGAGGTTCGCATGCGTCGTCATGAAGGCTAGGTCGGCGGGGATGTCCGGGTCGACGCGGCTGATGCGCTCACGGACCGCGCGCATGAGCGATTCCTCCGGTCCCGCGGCGCGGACGAGCAGGTTCATCGTGCCAAACCGCCAGGTCGGAAGTTGCCGGTACAGCACGTACATCTCGGCGCTCTCCTCGGCTTCGTAACCTGAAGGGCGGGCGTCGCTCACGACACCCACGATCGTCAGCCACTCCGCCGGCGCGTTCTGCCGCGGTTCCATGCTGACGGCGCGCAGCCGCCTGCCTAACGGCGACTCGCCGGGCCAGTAGCGATCGGCCAGTCGCTGGTTGATGACCGCGACCCGGACGCCGTCGCTACGGTCCGTGGCGTCGAACGCCCGTCCTTCGAGAACACGGATGCCAAGGGCGTCGAAGAATCCCTCGCTGACCATGCGGTACCCGGCGCCGGCGCGGGCGATGTCCTTTCCCTCGACTTCGATAAAGCCGTTACCTCCCCGCACGAGGGGAACCCAGTTCACGAGCCCAGCGCCTGCTACGCCAGGTATGTCGGCCATCGACTGGCGCAGTCGCTCCCAGTACGAAACGACAGCCGCTGTGTCGCCACGATACCGCGGGCCGCTCAACGTGATCTCGGCGGTGACCACACCGTCCGTCTCGAACCCGAGGGGCCGTGAGAGTACGGCGCGAAGGCTTTGCATCAGCGATCCGGCAACGACGACCAGCATCAGGGCCATCGCTATTTCCGCCGTGACGAAGGCGCGGCCGGGCAGGCCCCGGCCACCGGCGGCCCAGGTTCGCGAACCACCTTCGAGCGCGCGCGACGGAGCGGTGCGGGTGGCGCGAAGCGCGGGGAGCAGCCCGGTGAGCACGCCGGCCAGCGCCGCAACGACGAAGGCAAAGGCAATCACCCGTCCATCGATCGCAATCTCACTGGACCTCGGCAATTGCGTAGCGGATACGAGTGTGGCGCTGCTGACCAGTCCCCAGGCCAGCAAGACACCGAACGAGCCACCGACCAGGGCGACGAGCGCGTTATCCACCAGGACCTGCCGGATCAGCCGCCGGCGCGAACCGCCATTTCCCGGCTCCGCACGGCGTCCTGGGCCAGGTTCGCGCTTGCCAGGTTGGCGCAGGCGATCAAGAGCACAAGCCCGACAGAACCGAACAGCAGTTTGAGCACGTCCGTGCTCCCGCGAACCAGGTGTTCGCCCAGGGGCGTTACATCGACGCCGTGCGAATACAGGCTCCCGGGATCCGTTTCGTTGATGCGCCGTGCGATTGCCGACAAGTCGCTGCGCGCGCGCTCCAGCGAAACGCCGGCCGCCAGCCGTCCGATCGCTTCGTAGTTGATGTTGTTCCGTTCGGCGCCGCCGAACGTACGCGGCCGCAGGGGAAGCCAGACCTCGGTGCTCTCCGGGTAGACATGAGCGTTTCGAACGACGCCGATGATGGACTGGGGCACACCGTTCACGGCGATCGTCCGGTTGCCAATGTCTGAGCCACCGAGCCTGGACCGCCAGAACCCTTCACTGATGACGACAACGCTGGATCGGTCGGCGAGGTCAGCCTCGCTGAAGCCACGGCCAGCAACGAACCTGGCCTGCAGCACCGCGAAGAAGTCCTTCGTCACCTCCTGGATGTTCGCGCGAATCGCTTCCGAGCCCACGTTCACC
>CBIHMX010000326.1:0-3943 GCA_966211115.1 uncultured Gemmatimonadaceae bacterium
CGACCGCGCCGGCTACCGTCGCATGGTGCTCCGACGCCAGCAGCTTCGAACGGTCGCTCGCCGCGGCCGCTTCGCCGGCATCGCGGGCAATGGCGGACGTCGACCGGTACAACTCGTCCGCCGCTGAACGACTCTGCGTCGCTTCCTCCGCTTCTTCGACAATGCCCTTGTTGATGTCCGACACGAGACCAACCACCGACTCGGCTCCATTTCGCAGCGATTGCGCCGACTGGCCAAGCCGTTCGATCTGGCTCTCGAGCCGATCGAGCGCATCGGCCAATGGCAAGCGGAGTTCCTGGATCTGGATCGTGGTGGAGAGCTGGGCGGCGAAACGTTCGACGACGACGAGCTGCTTGGCGCCGTACGCCTGGCGCTTGTGGTGCTCGATCTCGAGCAGGCCGAGGAGCCGGTCGCCGAACCGGAGCGGGGCGACGACGATGCTGCGTGCTTCGGGTCGGGCGTCGTTCACGCGGTCATCTCGATAGGCATCGTGGACGACCACCGGCTGCATCCTGTCAGCCGCCATCCGGCGCAACCGGCTCGTGCTGCTGTGCGCGGCGCGCGGCACCTCGAGGAGTCCTTCCCTCACGTTGAACACCACCCGGGGCTCACCGTCGTCGACGCGGAGAATGCGGAAGTCGCGCCAGTTCACCAGCCGGTGGGCATGCGATGCGATCCGGCGGAACGATTCGTCGAGGCTTCCGTCGGCCGACACCACCACGTCCATCGCGTGGATGCGGTTCAATTCCTCGGCGGTCACGGCCTCCTCGAGGAGTCGGCGCAGCAACATGCCGACGATGAGCATGAACGCGGCGATGACGATCCAGGCGAGCTGCCCGAGCTGCGCCAGCGCGAGCAGGATGGCGATCGTGGCAACGATCGACGCGAAGAAGAGGATGACTTCGTAGCGGAGGATGAGCGCCCGCTCGTCAGGCAGCAGCTTGTTGCGCGTGAGGAGCGTCGCGTAGAGCGCCCCGCGATTGAGGATGAAGTGGGAGAGAAAGAACACCGCGATCGCGGGCGCGGCTTCGGGCACGAACGCACCCGGGTCGGTCTGCGTGACGATCGACACGGCGGCGTAGATGCCGTACGCCGCGTACAGCGTGAGCATCTCCCGCGAGGCGTTGATCCATGAAGCCGTGAACGTCTTGCGGTGGTGCAGCAGGTCAGCCAGCAGGACGCCGGCATACAACGCGAGCGCCGTCGGCGTCACGCCGGCGGCCAGCGCCCCCGTCAGCGCCACCACCTGCACGACGGTCAGCGACGCGAATTTCGTGATCGAGACGGAGCGCATGCGGAACAGCGCCGCCGCGATCGTCATGATCCCCAGGGCCCAGAGGTGGTCGACCCAGCGGGGGTCGATGACGACGCCGATGATGAGGACAACGGTCCCGGCGATCGCCATCAGGCGAGCCAGGAGACCCGCCGGCGCCCTCGGGATCATCCCTCGTCCAGCGCGGACCGCAGGGTCGACGCCAGGGTAGCCGCGGCGGCTACGCTCTCGCCCGCGGCGCGCACGATGGCGCTCCCCACGACGATACCGTCGGCCAGTTGCCCGATGCGCTTCGCCTGCGTCGCGTTGGAGATCCCGAAGCCGACGCATAACGGCAACGTCGTGGCGCGACGCAACCGGCCGATCGTGTCGGGCAGCTCGTCAGGCACGTCGTCCCGCGCCCCGGTGACGCCGAGGCGGCTGATCAGGTACACGAAACCGCTGCCGTGCGCCCCGATCTCGCGCATGCGCGCGTCAGGCGTGGTCGGCGCCACCAGCCGGACGAAGGCCAGCGGTCCGTTCCCGATCCAGCGTTCCCGTTCCGGGTCGACGCCCACCGGCAGGTCGGTGATCAGCAGCCCGTGCACCCCGGCGTCCGCGGCGCGATCGAGGATGCCGGCGCCGCCGGCGACGATCGGGTTGAGGTAGCTGAACAACACGACCGGGATCGAAAGCCGCGCCTGGCGAACGAGGTCGAGCGTGCGGTCGAGCGTCATGCCCTGATCGAGCGCGGCCTGTGAACTCGCCTGGATGACCGGTCCGTCGGCCATCGGGTCCGAGAACGGGACGCCGACCTCGATCACATCGGCGCCCGACGCTTCCAGCGCGCGCAGCAGCTCGAGGGAGCGTTGCGGGGTTGGATGTCCGGCGGTGATGTACGGAACGAGCGCCTTGCGGCCGGCGCGCGCGAGCAACGCGAACCGGTCGCGCAGTGCGTCAGAGGAAGTAGTCACCGACGGTGATACCATAACGTTCGGGCTGATCGGTCTTGATGATGGTGCGGCGGAAGACGCCGGACGATTGCTGCTCGGTCAGGTCGGCGAGTTCGCCGGGGTACAGCACGTTACCACGATCGTCACTGACGATGCGTACGACCGGCCGCGAAATGGCTGCCGGGTTGGGGTTCACCGAATGCACGATGGCCAGCTCGAAGGTATCGAGCACCACCAGCGTGCCGACCGGGTAGACACCGACCATGTTGATGAAGCCCTTCACGATTACCTGGTCGAAGCCGCGGCGCGGATTGTCGCGCATGCCGGCGAGCACCGCCGCCGGCGACATCGGGACGGTCTGGTAGGCGCGACGCGACGTGGCGGCGTCGAAGCCGTCCGCCACCGCCACGATCTTGCTGAAGATGCTCTGGTCCCGCGGCCGCACCGTCCGTGGATAGCCGGTGAGGTCGGTCTTCATGTGGTGTTCATACGCGACGACCATTGCCCGGTACGGCATGTCGTGCAGGCCGCGGATCTGGAACAGCGCCAGGACCCCCAGCCACGGATGGGCGGCGAGCCAGCGCCAGTCGTCGTCGGTCAGGTTTTCGGTCTTGTTCAACACGCCCAGCGGCACGCGTGACTTGCCGATGTCGTGGAACAGCGCCGCCAGTCCGAGATCGAACAACTGCAGCTTGGTGAGGCCGAGCCGGCGGCCTAACGCGACCGAGAAGATGCAGACGTTGACCGAGTGCGTGAACGTGTACTCGTCGTAATCGCGGATGGTGGTGAGCCCGACCAGCGACGTCTCCTCGTTCAGGATCTGGTCGACGATGGTCTGCACGACGCGCTTGATCTTCTTGATGTTCGGCGCCTGCCCCATCCGGACGGAGCCCATGCACTCCTTCGTGACGGCGACGGAGTGCGAATAGGTCCGCTTGGCGGCCTCCTTGGCGCGCCGCATGAAGTCGGAATCGTCATCGGTGACCGGTGGCGGGCCGAGCTCGAACGACAGCACGCCGGCCGCTTCGAGCTTCTCGGTGACATCGTGCACGGTCACGTCTTCGCCGGCGGCACTGAGTGACATCAGCTGCGACAACAGGACCAGCCAGTCGCGCGAGGTCGCCGACGACGAAACCGCCACCGTCCCGACGCCGCACTTCCGCAGCACGGCCAGGAGGTGGCTGAAGCTGGCGTAGTTGTCGAGGTCGAGCCGGAGCCGGGTCGAGTTCACGAAGATGAACTCCCCCGACGTCCGGAGCTCGAGCTCCTTGTCCTGGTCGAGGATCGTCTTTCCAGCGGTCACCAGGTCGTTGAGGGCGTTGCGCACGGCCTCGTTTTCCGGCGGGTACAGCCGGATGACGCGCATGGCGCCGTAGATCGACACGATGAGCGCCCGTCCGGCCCGCCTGACGAACGACTCGGACGCAACCGCATCGCCATCGATCGCGGGCGCTCCCACGATCATCCCGCCGATCTTCGACGTCCAGACTTCTTCGCCGGTCTCGGCGTTGACGGCCCACTCGGTGCCCTGCCAATCACCGAAGTACGCGATGCCCTTCGCCACCGTCGGGGTGCCGGTCACGCCCACCAACCCGGTCTTGTCCCACCGCTTCGTGAGCTTGGCCACGCTCTTCGCCGTGATCGCGGTTTCGGCCCCGTTCATCCGCGTGTTCGCGAGGTCGTGGCCGTAGATCGGCCAGTCCGGCTCTGCCGAAGCCGTGTCCGAGCCGCTGCGACC
>CBIHMX010000327.1:0-3932 GCA_966211115.1 uncultured Gemmatimonadaceae bacterium
CCGGTGCAGTCCGCGCGGCGCTGGTCGACGGCGACCTGTCGCGAGCCGTGAACGCGCCCAGCCTGGGCGGCCTCGATCTTCAGCGTGTGAAGCCGACGATCGAGCTGGCGCACCGGCTGGGGACCCTCGGCGCTGCCATTGCCGGCGGGCCGCTGGCCAGCATCGAGGTGCGATACTCTGGTGCGCACCACACCGGCCTCCGGGTCATTACCGCCGAGACCGTGGCCGGCGCCCTGACGCAGGTCGGCGGCGGATCGGTCAACGTCGTCAATGCGACCCAGCTGGCGCAGTCTCGCGGGATCCGGGTGAACCAGATGCAGCAGGCGAGCCACGATCCCTATGGCGAGGTCGTGGAGGTCCGGGTGACGAGCGATGCCGGTACCGCCCGCGTCGTGGGCGCCTTGTTAGGCGACACGCACGACCGGATCGTTCGCGTCGATGATTATCCGGTGAGCGTTACGCCGAGGGGCACTTTGCTGGTGCTGCGGAGCGCGGATGCACCCCAGACCCTCGGCCTCGTCGGCAGTTTGCTGGCGAAGGCGGGCCATTTCGTCGACGAATACCAGCAAGCCCGCGGCGCGAAAGATGTCCTCTCGCTGATTCGCATCGACCGAATCGCAAGCCCCGATACGTTGCGTGAACTCAGCGCCGTCGCCGGCGTAAAGCGGGTACAGCAGGTTGGCCTGTAGTGAGTTGAAGCGTTGTTGATCTTGAAGAGTTGAAGAGTTCGGGAACGGATGTGCCTAGCGCACTTCCTGGACGCTGAACTCTTCAACTCCAGAACTTCAACTCTTAAACCCTGCCACACCACCGGCGACGCTGGTCAGGGGTCAGGACGTCGTGGATCGCGTTCATCAGGCGGACTTCCGCCTGGCGCACGGCTGCCAGCTCGTCCTTCACGCTCTCGAGAATGGCACGGATCTCTGCCGCGCTTGCACCGGCCTGCCTTGCCTCACGCGCCTGTTGGTGCGCCGCCTTGATGGCCGCCAGTTCATCCGCGACAGCCTCCATGAAGGCTTCCTTCAGCGTCCGGATCTCGGCAATCTGCTGGTCGGTCAGCCGGGGCGGTCCGCGCCGATCGCACACCTGCGGCTTGTGTGACTCGATCCAGGCACGCTGTTCATCGGTGTACACGTTCCAGATCGCGCGCTGAAGCTCCGCAAAGTCCGCCGCCAGCGCCGCAAGGATTGGCCGGGCCTGCGAGAGCAGCTCCATGACCTGCTCACGCGTACCGCCGGTACGGCGATGTTGCCTGATCTGCTGCTCGATGGAACGGAGCTGCGCGATTTCATCTTCGTGATCAGCAAGGAAGGCTTCATGGAGCACGGCAATTTCAGCCTTCTGCTCTGCCGTTAACTGCAATTCTTCGGGCAGCCGTGCCGCGCCGATGCCGGCGCCATCGATCACAGCCGTGCTGCTGAGTGCGTAGTCAGGCACCAGGTCCGATTCGAACGCGTCCATGGACGCCAGGTCCGCGGGCGCGACCGATTCCTTCGAGCAGGCCGTGAGGCCAGCGAGGCCTAACGCCGCGACTGCGAGGATCTTCCGCATCTTCGTCAACCCCGTTGATGGTGGGCTCCCTCATGGCGGTCGCGCACCGCCATGAGGGAATGAACTCTTCACCGTGCGACGCCGAGCCGTGCGCCCCGTGTCCGCACGGACTTCAAGACGGGAGTCATGCTCGTGCCGTTAAGGAGACAGCGAGCGGCTGTGATGCCCCGACAGGGAAACAGGCTGCAACTGCGGTATCAGCGCAACAACTCCTGGCAAAGAGCACAGGCCGTGACGGTATCCGGTTGAAGTTCGCGCAATGCTGTGTGCTGGCTCTCCTTCATTCATCCAGGGAACCCAATGCCAACATCGATGGCGCAACTGCTGCTTCAACCGCTGAGGCTTGGGGCGTTCCTTTCAATCTTCACGGCCGCCGTTGCCTGCGGCGGGGGCAGCGACAACGGCACTGAGCCTCCTCCGCCTCCACCGCCTCCAACCAATGGTTACACGATTTCCGCGAGCAGCACTACCAGTTCCGTAGCGCGCGGCGGGACCAGCACAGTGACCATCACCGTCACGAGAACGGGAACGTTCAACGGACCAGTCAGCCTGCAGCCGACCGGAATGCCGGCGGGTGTCACGGCACTGGCCAACCCGGTATCGGTCCCGGCCGGGCAAACCAGCAGCACCATCACATTCACCGCCAGCGCCTCGGCGCCCCTGGGCACGGTGTCGATCACGGTGATCGGCAACGGGGCGGGCGTCACGCCGCAGAACCTGACGATCCAACTCACGGTCACTGGTGCGCCTGCGCAGGCCGGGCCGTTCACCCTGTCGATGACCGCGACGTCACATCTCATGCACCCGCCGGGCATCCTGTTCACGTTCCCGAAAATCAACATCGCGCGCGACCCGGGCTTCACCGGACCGGTGGCGTTCACGGTGTCAGGACTGCCACCTACCCTGACGATCGGGTTCACGCCCAGCCCCACGGCCGGGAACACCATCAGCGCCATCCCGCTGAACATCGGCGCGCCTAACGGGACCTATACCGCCACCATTCGCGGTTCGTCGGCCCAGGGCGACCAGACCATCACCTTCCAGCTCGTCGTCGCACCAGTGACGACGGGCGCGATCAGGTGGAAGTTCTGTTCCGCCTCGTCGCCACGCCTGTTCTTTGCGGTGAAGGATGGAAACGGGCCCTGGACCCGTATCATGCCGTCGGGTGCTGATACCTCGTACTCGTTCACGCTCTCGTCAGGCGCGGGACAGGTCGCCGAAACGACGCTGGATGCCGGCGGCTTCCGCACCACCCTTCACGCATTCACCGCGGCCGAAATGGCCGCGCGGGCGGCGTCGCAGTGTGCGCTGTACCAGAACGTTACCACCCGAACGGTGAACGGCTCGTTTGGCGGGGTCACCGGATTCCGGCAGTCGTTCGTGGGCATGGGCTGGTGGTTCGGGTCCGCCAACGGAAGCGGATCGTTCCAGCTCCTGAACCTCCCTCCAGGGCCGCTCGATGTCGTCGCGGCCAGGAATGCCGAAGTTGGAGACATCTCGCAGTTGACTGTTGACCGGCTACTCATCAGGAGAGGCGTGAATCCCGCCTCAGGCGGCACACTCCCAGTTCTCGATTTCAGCACTGCTGAAGCGTTTCCGCCTTTCCTTTCGACCTGGGTATTCCAGAACGCGGGCGGAGTGAACTTCTCGATGAGCCAGTCGTTTACGACCGCGGGAGGTTCCACTGGCTCCTTCACCGTTCAACCCCAGGTCGACGGCATCGCGTTTTCGCGCACGGTCTACTCGGTTCCCCAGGCGCAAACGATCGCCGGTGACCTTCACCAGGTCGTTGCCACCATCGATGCGACCGGTTCCGTGCCCGGCGATCCCCAGCGTGCCAGCCGGCAGATCGTTGCCTACAGCCGCACGCTCGCCAATCGCACCCTCTCGTTCGGACCTTCGCTACCCGCGCCCGGCGTAACAGCAGTGGCCGGAGCACCGGCCGGGCGTCTCCGCGTGCAAGGCACGCTGCCGGCGGAATACAACAGCGGTCTCACATTCGACGTCTCACAGGACATAACGAGTAACGCGGTCAACAGCTTCACCATCCATGCATCCCGCGGGTTCCTCGGCGCCGGTAGCGCGTATGACCTTTCCATACCGGACCTGACCGCGGCCATCGGCTGGGATAGCCAATTCGCGCTGCAGACCGGCACGCCGGCGCAGTGGTGGGTAAGCGGCGGCGGGCCCACGCTCGACATGTTCGACGGCCGCTACATCTTCAACAGCGTCCGGTCGCGCTGGGCTGGAATCATGACAGGCGTAACGCCGCCTGCGGACGGCGCGACGTACCTCTTCGCGAGAGCCAGCGGAACAATCACTCCCTGACCTTATGAAAAAGCGCCGCCTTTTCGGGCGGCGCCTTTTGCGGTGCTGCGGTA
>CBIHMX010000328.1:0-3930 GCA_966211115.1 uncultured Gemmatimonadaceae bacterium
CGAGCGTCGACAGCCCGCTGCCGTCCGCCGCGAACACGTCCTTGGCTGACGCGCCGACACGCAGCTCCAGGAAGTCCTTCAGCAGCGCGTTGCCCATCGACGCCGAACCTACGCCTTGTGGATCGGCGTCCCGCGCGGCGTTCCTGAAGATCAGTTCGGCGAAGTGATTGATGCTCTCGCGATTCATTGTGCCAGCCAGCTCGTACAGCGGCGGCGACGGCATCGTGGTGACGCGAACCGCACCGGCCGGAGTTCCACCGATCCGGGCCTTGCCCTCCACGACCACGCCGACGTCACGCAGTGCGCGAAGAAAGGCCCCCGTCGCGAACTGCGCGGGCTCCGGTACGACCAGAATGTAGACGCGTGGCTGGGAGATCGAACCGATCCATCCGCGTACCTGAATGACGCCATCATCGCCGCCGCTGACCGTGACCGCCGCATTCCGGCTCTTCGCGCGCGTGCTCGTGGTGTTGACGACCCGAAAGGCCGTCGTCGCGGGTTCGAGCCTGACGCTGCCGGGCTGACCCGCCTTTCCAGGCGACACCGCGACATGGACCACGTTCTCGTTCAGCGAGAGCGCGGAAACGCGTGCCGCGTATGACGAGTGCAGGTACCGGGTCAGCCAGCCGTCGGGCACCGGCTGGGATTCGAACGCGCCGTCGTCGCCGATGATGTCGCCATTGATGCGCCGGATGCCGGCATCAACGACCTGTTTGGCCAGGGCTCGCATCGGTGCATTTCCGTCACCGTCGAAATACCGGCGCGAGAGGGCTGGGTCGCCGCCGCCGCGCAGGATCAGGTTGCCTAACAATGTTCCGTGGGAGACGGCTCCGTCCCGGAAGACGTCCGTCCGGAAGCGGTAGTCAGGTCCAAGACGTTCGAACGCCAGGGCCGTGGTATACAGCTTGAGCGTCGAGGCCGGGTTGAGGCTGAGACCGGGATTGTGGGCAAAAAGCGTGTCGCCATTCGTCAGCGAAACCACCATGGCGCCCCACATGCCGTTCCGGACCTTGGACCCCAGCAGGCTCGTCAGGCGCCCGCTGAGCCAGGCTTCGGCGCTGGCGGAAGCATCCTCTTCTGCCCCGTTGGGAGCGTCAGAGCTGTTTCCACTCTGTTGCGAGATGCCCGGCGAAACTGCCGCCAGCATCAACGGCAATACCACCGCAAGGTTCCCTCTCAGAGATCGACCGTAGTGACGAATCGTCATCGCGTCATTCGTGTCAGTTCGTTCCTGAGTACACTCGCGAGTCCGCTGCGGAAGCCGGGGTCAGGCACAAACACGTTGCGCTCACATCCCGCATGACGACAGTCACTCGAGGCTGGCAACGGGTTTCCATGTCTGCCGGCCTTACGCAGGGCTCGCTTACGACGTTCCAATGTTCAAACCTCGCGCGGTGGCCGGTGTAGCGGCATAGTAGGACCGTTCAACGAGCCTGCAACGGAGGGACCATGGAGAACCACGGTACGGTTCGCGAAGGCATCATTACGGGGGCGCTGGGCGCCACCGGGGTCGCGGTCTGGTTCCTGATCGTCGACACCGTCGCCGGTCAGCCCTTCTTTACTCCGCGCGTACTCGGAGAAGGATTGCAGAGCATCGTGGCGCCCGAGGCCACGATGTCCGCGTTCGCGATCGTAGCGCTCTACACGGTCTTCCACTACGCGGTCTTCTTCATTGCCGGCATCGTGATCGTCGCCATCATCCACGGAACGGATAAGCAGCCGGCGATGTTGTCCGGCGTCTTCATCCTGTTCATCGCATTCGAGGTGGCGTTCTACGGGTACGTGGCGATGTTGCAGCTGGCCACGCGGCTGGAGGGCATCGCCTGGTACCAGATCGGTGCCGCGAACTTCGTCGCCGCCGCGCTGATGGGACGCTATCTCTGGTCGATGCACCCGGAACTCACGGCGCAATTCAACGAGTCGCTCAGCGGTCGCCAGTAAGGGTCGAGATGGAAGGCCGGAAAAAGGGCGGCGGTACGATGGTACCGCCGCCCTCGGGTCGCGTCGCCGTCCGTTCACGTCAGGTGGTTCGTGCCCTGGCCAGGAGGAACAGGAGCCCGATCAGTGTCGCCATCGCGATGATGAGCGGACCCGTGAAGACCGCCCGGAACAGCTTGTGGTCGTACTTGAGGTGCATGTAGAACATCACCACGATGATGAACTTCACCGCCGACATGATGAGCAGGAGCGGGACAAAGACCGCTGAAGCCACCAGCGACGGGATGTAGTACGCCCACACCTCGAACACCGTAATGAGCGTGAGGATGAGCGCGACCCACTTGTACTGCTTCCAGGTGGGGTGCTCGTGAGCGTGATCAGGGTTGTCGTGCCCGGCGTGTTCGTGCGCCATGTGCTCTCCGCTACTGAATCAGGTAGACGAGTGTGAAGATCGCGATCCAGACGACGTCGACGAAGTGCCAGTACAGCGCGGCGATGTCGACCCAGACAGCGTCCTTGGGCTGCAGGCCGCGCTTCATGTCGATCGCCAGCAGCGTGCCTAACCAGATGACGCCGGCGGTGACGTGGGCGCCGTGGAACCCGGTGAGCGTGAAGAACGACGAGCCGAACAGGTTGGTCCGGATGGACAGTCCTTCGTGCACGAACGACGTGAACTCGTACGCCTGGAAGCCGAGAAACGTCGCGCCCATCAGGCAGGTCATGAACAGCCAGAAGCGGGACGACGTCAGCAGGTAGTTCCCGAGCTTGCTCTTCGCGCCCGATGGCTTGCCGCGGCTCTCGATCGCGGCAAGGGCCATGACCATTGCCAGCGACGACATGAGCAGCACGAACGTCGAAATCGACGTGACCGGGATGTCGAGGATGGCCGGAAAGGCCTGGCCGGTCTGCGGGTTCGTCCACGCTTCGTGGGGGAACGGCCCGACCACGCTCTTCCCCTTGTAGATCAGGTACGTGGAGATGAGCGAGGCGAACAGCATGCACTCGGATCCGATGAAGATCCAGATCGCGAGTTTCCGGTTATCGAGTCCGGTGCTCGTGTAATGATGCGATCCGGCGTGAGACTCGGCGTTGGCGTGGGCCATTAGTCGGGAATTGGGAATCGGGAATCGGGAATCGTTATGCGGGGCGGGTGGAGAATCGATTCCCGATTCCCCATTCCCGAGTCCCGCTCAGTGCGCGTCTTCCATCGGCGTTGTCAGCCAGGCGTAGAGGAACCCGACGAACATCACCACACCGACGGCCATCATCAGGTACGAAACCGTGTACTGCTTGGCGTAGAGGAACGGCAGTGAACCGAACGAGATCAGGATGCCCATCGCCACCCACATCGGCTTGATCGTGGGATTGGGCATCGGGATGCCAAGTTCTTTCGCGCTTCTCCGCTCGGTCTGGATGTGCATCGGCGCCACGTCGGCTTCGTGCTGCCCGCCGGTCGTGACGTGTTCGCCGGTACGGCGCTTTGCTTCATCCCACCCTTCGGTGGAATGCGGAATGCCTTCCATGCGCTCCGGGTGGTTCATGTCCCACAGCGGATAGCGTGACGTCACCATCGGGATCTGCGCGAAGTTGTACTCCGGCGGCGGCGACGGAATCGACCACTCGAGCGTGGCGGCATCCCACGGATTGGCGTCCGCGATTTCACCGTGCTTCTTCGAGCGGAAGAAGTTGTACGCGAAGATGAGGAACGCCGGCGCCATCAGGAACGCGCCGATGCTCGACATCATGTTGAACAGCTCCCAGCCCTGTCCGGCGTCGTACGTGTAGATCCGGCGCGGCATGCCGAGCATGCCGGCGTAATGCATCGGGAAGAACGTCAGGTTGAACGCGATGAAGTTCAGCCAGAAATGCCAGTTGCCCAGCCGCTCGTTCATCTTCCGGCCGTACCACTTGGGGAAGTAGTGATAGAGGCCGGCGAAGATTCCCATGATAGCGCCGCCGTACAGCACGTAATGGAAGTGGGCGACGATGTAG
>CBIHMX010000329.1:0-3917 GCA_966211115.1 uncultured Gemmatimonadaceae bacterium
CGACGTCATCATCAAGGCGACCAGTGTCGACGGCGTCTATTCAGCGGATCCCAAGAAACACCCGGACGCCAGGTTCTACGAACAGATCAGCTATCGCGACGTCATGCTCGAGGAACTCGGCGTAATGGACCAGACCGCGGTCACGTTATGCAAGGAAAACAACCTGCCGTTGATCGTCCTGAACATCCACCGGCCAGGCGCTGTCGCCATGGCCGTCCGGGGTGAGAAAGTGGGGACCATCGTCGGCGGCTGACCGAGTGGTTATTGATTGGCTTTGGTACTGGTATGCATATCACTACCAGTACAAAACCAGTAACCGTAGCAGTATCAGATACGAGTAGCAGTACCAATAACCACCAACCACTACCAGCGTATTGGTGCTTTCCATGACGACTATCGCTCAAATCCTGAAGGACGCCCGCGCCCACATGGACAAGGCGATCGACTCGGTCAAGCACGAGTTCGCATCGGTCCGCTCCAGCAAGGCAACCACGAACATGCTGGACACGGTCCGCGTCGAGGTCTATGGCACGCAGATGATGCTCAACCAGGTCGCCAGCCTCGCCGCGCCTGAACCGCGCTTGCTCACCGTGACGCCGTTCGACAAGTCACAGATCAAGGTCGTCGAAAAGGCGATTCGTGAGGCCGACCTCGGACTGGATCCGGTGACGCAGGGTGCCGTGATCCGGGTCCCCCTGCCGCAGATGAACGAAGAGCGTCGCCGTGATCTCGTGAAGATCGTACACAAGTTTGCCGAGGAAGGCCGCATTGGTGTGCGCCACTGGCGTACCGAGAGCCGCGACAAGCTCAAGAAGCTGGACGGCGTCTCCGAGGACGACGTCAAACACGCCGAAAAGGACCTGCAAAAGGTCCACGACGAGTACATGACGAAGATCGACGCGCTCATGAAGGCCAAGGAGCACGAGATCATGGAAGTGTGACGGGACCGCGTCCCGTGTCATCCGCGTTGCAGGAGCAACTCACGAACCTGCGCCAGCAGGGCAATGTGCCCCGGCACATCGCGATCATCATGGACGGCAACGGTCGCTGGGCGCGCGGGCGCCATATGCCGCGCGCATTCGGGCACCGTTCCGGAATGACCGCGGTGCGTGAGGTCATCGAGGGCGCGGTCGAAGCCGGAGTGGAGTACCTCTCGCTGTTCGCGTTTTCCCAGGAGAACTGGGAGCGCCCTGTGGCCGAAGTCGCGGCACTGATGGATCTCCTGGTCGAATACGTTCGCCGGGAGGCCGATGAACTGGCCGCGAAGGGCGTCCAGGTGCGAGTGCTCGGTGATCTCTCGAGACTGAGCAGCGCGGCCGCGTCGGCCGTGAACGAAGTCATCCGGCGCACGGCGGAGAACCGGCGACTCGTCGTGAACCTGTTCATTTCCTATGGTGCGCGCGATGAGATCGTGCGCGCGGCGCGTTCGCTCGCGCGCGACGCAGCGGCCGGACGGCTCGATCCGGATGCGATCACCGAGGACCTGCTGAGTGCGCGTCTTTACACCGCGGAGTGCCCGGATCCTGACCTGTTGATCCGCACCTCCGGTGAACAGCGCATCTCGAACTTCCTGCTCTGGCAGCTCGCGTATTCGGAGCTGTACATCACGCAGGTGCTCTGGCCCGATTTCACGCGCGCCGAGCTGTTCGGCGCGATCGTCGAGTTCCAGCGGCGCGACCGGCGCTACGGCCGGGTGACCGCCTGACGAGTCCGGCGATGGGCGCCCTGGCACGCCGCATCCTCGTGGCGGTCGTCGCCATACCGATCGCGGTCGGCGCGGGGTACGTGGGCGAACTGGTGCTGGCGTCCGTGCTGTCGCTGCTGGCCGGCCTTGGTGCGTGGGAACTGTTCCGTTTCGCGAGAGCCAACCAGGCGCCGGCGATCGAGGCCATCGGCATTCCGCTCGCCGCTCTCATGCCACTCGGCGCTCACGCGGTCCGTATCGGTTGGCTCGATGCCCCAATTGCCGCCGGTGGAGCCGTTTTCGTGGCGTTGACGGGCGCGGTCCTCTGGGCGAGGACGCCATCCGAAAAACCGTTAGGCGCGATCGCGGTGACGGTGTTCGGCGTGCTGTACGCCGGTGGAACGCTCGCGTTCGCGTACGCGCTCCGGCATCATCGCTTCGTGGTGGCACCGTCCGCGGGAGCGGTGCTGGTGTTCTTTCCAATCGCCCTGACGTGGCTCAGCGATACGGGCGCCTATGCGGCCGGCCGGGCATTCGGGAAGCGGAAACTGATGCCGGCGGTGAGCCCCGGCAAAACCATCGCCGGCGCCATCGGCGCCGTGGTCGTTTCGATGGCTGGTGCGTGGGCGTACAACGATTTCATTCTCAGGCCCGTCGCCCAGCTCGCGCTCGCCCCGTGGACCGCCCTCATTTTTGGCGCGGTGATCAGCGTGGTGGGCCAGGTCGGTGATCTCGTGGAGTCGCTCTTCAAGCGCGAGGCCGGTGTGAAAGACAGCTCGACGCTCTTCAGCGCGCATGGCGGCGTCCTCGACCGGCTCGACAGCCTGTACTTCGCCATTCCCGTCGCATACCTGATCCTGAGCCGGCTCCTCCTCGCCGCCCCCCGATGAAAAAACGGGGTCAGACGCCGTATACGCATGAAAACGGGGTCAGACGCCATTTACGCAGGGCGGTAAATGGCGTCTGACCCCTTTTCCGGTTTGAGCAGGGGTATCGCGATTCTTGGGTCGACGGGCTCGATCGGGACGACCGCACTGCGCGTGCTCGCCCGGCATCCGTCCCGGTTTCACGTCGTGGCGTTGACTTCGAATTCGAATGCGACGCTGCTTGCCGAGCAGGCCGCCCGGACTGGCGCGCCGTTCGTGGGACTGGTGAGCAACGGAACGGACGCAGGCGAGTCGTGGTCGCGCGGTCCCGAGTCACTCGTGGAGGCGGCAACGCTTCCTGGCGCCGACATCGTCCTGAACGCCGTCGTCGGTGCCGCCGGGCTCGATGCGACGCTCGCGGCCCTTGGCGCCGGGAAGCGCGTAGCCCTCGCGAACAAGGAGACGCTGGTCGTGGCGGGTGCCGTGGCCACGCGTGTCGCCGCCGAATCCGGGGGCGAAATCATCCCCGTCGACTCGGAGCACTCGGCGATTCTCCAATGCCTGACGGGACGCCCGCGCTCCGAGGTCAGGCGGTTGATTCTCACGGCATCAGGCGGACCCTTTCGCGACTGGAGCCATCAGCAGCTGCAGCACGCCACGCTCGCCGACGCGCTTCGTCATCCGACCTGGCAAATGGGTCGCAAGATCACCGTGGACAGCGCCACGCTCGCCAACAAGGCTCTGGAAGTCATCGAGGCACATTTCCTGTTCGGCCTTTCCTACGACGCCATCGATGTCGTCGTGCATCCCCAGAGCGTCGTCCACTCGATGGTGGAATTCGTGGATGGGAGTGTGCTGGCGCAGGTCGGGGTGCCGTCGATGGAGCTTCCGATCCTGTACGCGCTCACGCACCCCAGGCGTATCGAAGAACCGGCCATCCCGGCCTTTGACCCGGTCGCATCCTCGCCCCTCACGTTCGAGCGGGTCAGGCTGGATGACTTTCCGGCGTTGCGACTGGGTATCGAAGCGGGACGAGCCGGAGGGGCTGCCCCAGCCGTCTTCAACGCCGCCAACGAGCAGGCAGTTGCGCTGTTCCTCGACGGGTCGCTTTCATTCGTGGACATTGCCCGGGCGATCTCTTCGGCTCTGGATCGGTTGGGAGGACTTCCTGGTACTACTCGTGAGGACCTGCTGGGCGCCGACGTGGCGGCTCGCTCCCATGTGCTGGCGCTTTTTCGGTCTCCCGATTCCCGATTTCCGATTCCCGATTCCCGACTCTAGCGATGTTAAGCTGGTTAGCCCCGATCCTTGTTTTTGGCCTGGTCGTGCTCGTGCCCGAGCTCGGGCCTTTCATGGCCGCGAAGTGG
>CBIHMX010000330.1:0-3907 GCA_966211115.1 uncultured Gemmatimonadaceae bacterium
CGCGCGGACCGATACGCGCGCACACGATAGAGCAGGCGCCCGTCGAGAAACCCACAGCGCACGCCGGCCGCCGCGTAGTGTCTCGCCAGCGTGACGTCGTCGGCGAACGAGCCGCGCGACGGCTCGTACCCTCCATGGGCGAGCAGGACGTCGCGCCTGACGAGAAAGCACTGACCGTTGGCCAGCAACTGGTCGTGTCGCGGATTCGCCGACGGCGCACCGGTGCGATAGACGAGCGTGAGCAGGAGTGCCGGCTGCAGCCAGCGTTCCCACGCATTCTGTCCGGCGAACATGGGTCCGAACGATACCAGGTCGAGTCCGTGCGTTTCGGCTGCCTGCAGCGCCCCGCTGGCCATTCCCGCATTGGCTTCGGTGTCTGCATCGACGCCCAGCACCCAGTCGCCATGCGCCATCGTCAGGCCATGCTGCAACGCCCAGACCTTGCCGATCCAGCCAGGCGGCAGCGGCGGATCCTGTGTGAGTACGATGCGTGGATCGCGGATAGCGGCCGCTTCCACGAGTTCTCGCGTCCCGTCGGTCGACCCGCTGTCGACGACGATGACTTCGCGGACTTCCGGTCCCTGGCGCGACAGTCCCGTTAGGCAGTCCGGTAGCCGCCTGGCTTCGTTCAGTGTCGGGACGATGACCGACACGCTGGCTCCCGACGCCGGCGGCATCGATTGCGGTGCAACCGGGGGCACCCGCCGCATCCCCGGCAAAAGGCGCCACAGCAGAATGACTGCCGCGGCGCCCTGAAGTGCCACGAGGACCGTGGAGAGCTTCACGATCTCACAACCTCACGCCCTCCCGATTCCCGATTCCCAATTCCCTATTCCCGGCCCCCCGGTTCCGAAGTCGTCGCCGTGCCGGACGGCTTGAGATAATGACTGAACCACTGCCGCAACCTGCCTAACCGGTCCACCAGCAGCCACGGTTCGCCGGAGCGCGAGAGCTCGTGCGTCGAACGCGGGTAGCGGATGAACTCCACCGGCACGCCCTGCTTCTTGAGCGCCATGAACCACTGCTCGGCGTCGCCCATCGGCGTGCGGAAATCCTCCTCTGACTGCACGATGAGCGTCGGCGTCCGGACCTTCTCGACGTAACGGATCGGAGACAGCTCGTCGTACAGCTTCTTGTTCTCCCACGGCTTGCCGAAGAACTCGAACTCGGTAAGTCCCTGGACGTCGGTCGTGCCGTACCACGACCACCAGTTCGAGATCATGCGATCCGCCTGCGCCGCCTTGAACCGGTTTGTCTTGGTCGTGATCCAGGCCGTCATGAAACCGCCGTACGAGCCACCGGTGACGCCCATCCGGGTCGAATCCACGTCGGGTCGAACGGCCGCGATATCAACAGCCTTCATGAGGTCCTGGTAGTCCTCGAGTCCCCAGCGCCCGCGCGTCGAGTAGGTGAAGTCGCCGCCGTAGCCGCTCGATCCGCGTGGGTTGGTGAACAGCACCCACATGCCTGCGCCGGTGATGTTGTGGAACTCGTCGAACCACCCTTCACCATAGGAGCTGTGCGGGCCGCCGTGAATGTAGAAGACGAGCGGATACTTCTGGCCGGGGCGATATCCCGCCGGCTTCTGTAACCACGCCTCGATTTCCACGCCTCCCACCGACTTGTACGTAAAGCGCTCGGCATCCGGGAACTCGATTTCGGCGCTCAGCTTGTCATTGAAGCCCGTGAGCTTCACTTCACCGGTGCCGTCCGCGTTCGCGACGTACAATTCCGTCGGCTTCGTTATGCTCGTCGACACGTAGGCGACCTTCGTCTGCTTCGCGTCGACCGAGAAACCGGACATCCGCCGGCGGCCGCCGATCACTTCGGTCATCTGTTTCGTCGCCGGGTCGAGGCGGAACAGCGCGGTTCGTCCGCCGACCGCCGCCGACAGCATCACCTTGCCGTCGGGCGTCCACCAGTGCTGCTGGGGCTCGTACTGCCAGGTGCCGATCAGGTTGACCGGCGTTCCACCCGTTACGGGAATCGAATACAGCCTCGTGGTCGCAACGCGCGATGCGGATGAGGTGAACGTGATCGCCTTGCCGTCGGGTGACCAGGCGATGTCGCCCTCGCTGCCGACCTCACTCGTCAGGCGGCGCGGCGTGCCGCCGGTGACGGCCACGATGAAGATGTCGGAATCGTTGCGAGGGGCTTCATCGCGTTTGGCGTCGTAGGGCAGCAGGGCGACCGAATCGTCGATGACCTGCACGATGGAATCCGGGCGCAGCTCGGGATCGGCGGTAAACGCAATCCACTGTCCATCGGGTGACACCGCGGGACTCCGGCGCGAATAGCGAGTGGTATCGATGATCTTCTTCGCCGCGCCGGCAGGCTGGATCCACAACTGCGACGGGCGGATGACTCGCGCCTCCCGTGGTCCCGGCACGAACCCCTGGCCGTTGGACTTGTACCGAATCTCCGTCACGTGCCTGCCATCGAAACGCTTCGGATCGACCGGATGCGTGATCGAACCATACGTCGGACGCGACATTGCCTCCATGGCGCTGTATTCATCCGCGGCGCGGCGCGTGGTGTCGGCCGGGAGTGGTTCGGATGTCACGACAAAACCGTTGTTGTCCGGCGCCGACCCGTTAGGGAAGCTGTCGATTTCCATGGCTTCGCCGCCCGGCTGGTCCATGCGCAGCCCCCACGTCCGACCGCGCGATCCGGGACGGGTCGAGCTGAACAGGAGCCATTTTCCATCAGGTGACCAGCGGGGGTTGGAGCTCTCGTATCCTGGCGCCGTGTACCGCGCCGACGTCCCACCGGCGGATGGCACCACCCACACTTCCTGGTGCCGGCGATTGTCCGCCTCCTTCACGGTGGTCACCGTGAACGCGATCAACTTGCCGTCCGGCGAGATCGCCGGTGCGCTCAACGTCGTGAGCTTGTACCAGTCGGCCGGCGTGAACGGGCGCGTGCCCTGCGCGGCGAGGTGTAGTGGCGCGACAAGCGCGGCGAGTGCGATCATCCTTCTCATGATGCCCTGTGCTCCGTTGAGGCTTGATGAGTTCCCGGTCGATCAAATAGGCCCACCGCACCCCGGTTCCTCAAGGGCAGGGTTCGGCTGGCATTCCCTGTGATCCACCTGCAATCGGTGGCTATCCAGGAGCGGAAACGCGGGAGCGGCTTCCCGTTCACCGTACCAACGATCAGCACGCTTCGCGAGATGGAGCTCGACGTACCGGTCTCCTTTTTCGTCGGGGAGAATGGCTCGGGCAAGTCGACGTTGCTCGAGGCCATCGCCATCGCAACGGGGCTTCCGGCCGTGGCGTCCACCTCCACTCGTGACGACGAGACCCTGGCGGCGCAGCGATCGCTCGGAGGCGCCATGCGCCTGGGCTGGGAGCATCGCACACATCGTGGATTCTTCCTTCGCGCCGAGGATTTTTTCGGGTTTGCCCGTTCTCTCTCGCGAACTCGCGCGGAGATGAAGGAACGGGTCGCTGAACTGGAAGTCGAATACACCGATCGCAGCGCTCACGCCAAGGGACTCGCCATGGGTCCCGCGCTCGCCTCGATCCGTGAAATGGAGGCGCGATACGGAGCGGACATCGACGCGAATTCTCACGGTCAGGCGTTCTTCACGTTGTTCAGGAGCCGGTTTGTTCCTGGCGGCCTCTATGTGCTCGACGAACCGGAGACTCCGTTGTCGCCATTGAGCCAGTTGGCGCTGCTGGCCATGCTGAAGGACATGGTGGAACAGGAGGCGCAATTCATCATCGCCACGCACTCGCCCATCCTGCTGGCGATGCCTGGGGCGGCGATTTTTGACTTCGATCGCCAGCCGGTGCGACGCGCGAGTTACGACGACCTCGAACATGTGCGCCTGACCAGGGAATTCCTGGCGGACCCCGACCGCTTCCTGCGCCATCTCTGAGTTCGGGGTCAGACCCGGGGTCCG
>CBIHMX010000331.1:0-3904 GCA_966211115.1 uncultured Gemmatimonadaceae bacterium
ACCCTAAGGCGCGTCCCGAACAAGGACGCGACTGGTCGCTCTGATCCAACAGAGGAATCGTATGCCATCACGCCTGAACGCATTTGCAACCGTCGCGCTGATTGCCAGTGCGCTGCACACCACCCCCGCGACCGCGCAATCCAACTCGCAGGTCGGCATGCGGGTTGGATACAACTTCAGGGCCGACGAACCACTGCTGAGTACGCATCTCATCGTGCCGATGACGAGCCGGATTTTTTTCTATCCGTCCCTCGACGTGTACGCGCCCGAGGAAGGCAACCGGCTCGGATTCAATGGCGACGTCAAGATCACGCTGCCCAGCGGGACGAATGGGAGCTATCAGCTGTATGCCGGCGCCGGCCTTGGCATCATCAATCGTAATGAGGACGGATTCAGCAACAGTGACCTGGGCGCGAACTTCCTGATGGGCATCGAATCGCGCATCGGCTGGATCCACCCGTTTGCCGAGGGGAAGCTGATGATTTATGACCGCTCGCAGTTCCAGCTGCTCGCCGGCGTGAACATCACCCTCAGGTAACATCCAGGAGCCTGGGTCTTCCTGCCGCGCCGCCTCGAAGACCAGGGCCGTGTGTCGCGGATTACGCGAAAATGCCGGATGCCGCGAAGAAACAACACGTTAGAGGATAATTCGCGTAATCCGTACCCTTTGGCGGCATCCGCGACACTGGTTTTTGAGGTTTCTCGGCAAACTCTCAGTCGGCCGCAAACATGCCTAACGCCGATTTCACGTCGGCCGGGATCGGCCGGGGCGTCATCGACTGCCGGTCGACGCTCACCACCGTCAGCGACCCGCTGGCGCGATGCGCGAGATCGGAGGCGCGGTAGAACTCGAAGCGCATCGTGATCGCCGTCGTGCCGACCCGGCCGAACCAGGACCTGATTAGCACCTCTTCCTCGAGTTGCGCCGCCGAATGAAACTCCAGGTGCAGCGCCTTGCGCGGGATCCAGACGTCGCGGGCGAAGCGGACGTCGTGCACCGGCAGCCCGCAGGCACGGAACATCTCGCTCTCCGCCACCCCGATCAGGCGGATGTACGCACCGTAGAACACGATCGCCATCGGATCGCTGTCCGACCAGCGAATCCGGTCGCGCACCTCGAAAGCGTTAGGCGGTGGGTCACCCGCCAGGTTCGGATCCTTCTTACGGCGATCAGGCATACGTCGATTCTCGCGGGTAAGGCTCGAACGCAGATGTCTCGGGGGAGACGGATGAACACTGGTACTGCCTTGGTGAAAGCCGGCCACAACGGATTCGTTGCTCGGTAACACCCGGATCCCGATGTGGCCGGCTTTCACCAATGAAGTACAGTGTCCCTCAGTTTACACCGAGTCATCCGTGTTCCGCCCTACCCGCGGGAATCGCCCCTAGCGGAAATAGTCGCTAGTCGAAGCAGCTCCCAGGCCTTCTCGACGTGCCGCCGCTCTGATCGCAAATTCCCGATGGCGAGTCGCAGCGCAAATCGCCCAAGCAGCTTCGTGTGGGACAGGTACACCTGGCCGCTGGCATTCACCCGGTCGAGGATCCGCTGGTTCGCCTCGTCCGCCGCGGCAGGATCCATGTCGCCCGGCGCGTACCGGAAGCAGACCAGCGAGAACTTCTGCGGCGCCGACAGCACCCAGTCCGGATCCTGTTCGACCCAGCTTGCAAACTCCGCGGCCAGCGCCATGTGCCGCCGCAATCGATCGATGATTCCCGACACGCCGAAGGCCCTGATCACCATCCACAATTTCAACGCCCGAAAGCGGCGACCGAGCTGTACGCCGTAGTCCATCAGGTTCACCACCTGGTCCTGTTCGGCGGTGATGAGGTAGTCAGGTACGAGCGTGAACGCGCGCTTCAGCACGTCGGGCCGGCGCGTGTACATGGCGGAAATGTCGACCGGCGTGAACATCCACTTGTGCGGGTTGACCACGAGCGAATCAGCGCGGTCGACACCGTCGAAGATCCCGCGACATTCCGGCACGACAGCCGCCGTCCCCGCGTACGATGCGTCGACATGCAGCCATGCGCCCGACTCGGCGCAGATGTCCGCAATGGCGGCGACCGGATCGACACTCGCAGTACTCGTCGTTCCCACCGTCGCCACGACAGCCAGGGGCAGCCGGCCAGCGGCGCGATCGGCGGCGATCGCCTGCCTCAAGGCCTCGGGTTTCATGCGGAATGCCGCGTCCGTCGGGATACGCACGCAATTCTCGTGACCGATGCCTAACGTGATCGCCCCCTTGTCGACCGAGGAATGGGCCTGTTCCGAGAGGTAAACCCGCAGGACGGGCAGGTCGGGTCGGCCGCTGAGCCCGCGCGTCCGGATCTCGAGCTCCGGCTTTGCCTCACGCGCGGCCGCCAGCGCCAGCAACGTGCTGATCGAAGCGGTGTCGTTGATGACACCGAACCAGCCGCTGCCGAGTCCGAGCATCTGCCTGAGCCAGTCGAGCGCACGCTCCTCGAGTTCGGTCGGCGCCGGCCCGGTCTTCCACAACATCGCGTTCACGTTAAGGGCCGCCGCCAGCATCTCGGCGATGACCCCCGGTGCCGAGCCCGTGATGGCGAAGTAGGCGAAGAAGCCTGGGTGATTCCAGTGCGTGACGCCGGGCAGGATCACCCGCTCGAAATCGTCGAGGATCGTATCCAGCGATTCGCCTGATTCAGGTGGCCCTGCTGGGAGCTGACTCGCGATCTCACCCGGTCGGATATCGGGCAGCACAGGAAATCGACCGGGATCTTCCAGGTATCGTCCAATCCAGTCAGCGATGCGCTCCAGTGCTGCGCGCACTTCGTCCGGGGCGAGGTCGACATGTGGCGGATGCATGCGCCCGAAATAAAGGCGTCGGATTCGAAAAAGGGGTCAGACACCATTTCCTGCCGAAAAAACGGCGTCTGACCCCGTTTCAGAAATGGCGTCTGACCCCATTTTGGAAAGCCGATTGACTTGGTCGGGTTTCGTTTTTAGGGTTCGCGACCCTTACACCGACTCCTGATGCATACGATCTGGCGACACTTTCGAGCCATTGCTTTAGCAGCATTAATCGCTGGAGCAGCTGACGCGCAAACCGTTGGTACAATTGTTGTTGCGCATGGCGGAGACTCGATCTGGAACGGTCTCGTCAAGCAAGGTGTCGCGATGGTGCAAGCATCGGGGCCGATTGAAGTCAGCTTCCTGATGGGGCCCGAAGCCGCACGGACACGATTCCAGGACGCCGTATCTCGCCTGATGACCAAAGGTGTCGCGGAGATCGCCGTCGTCCCGCTTCTCGTCTCGAGTCACAGCGGTCACTACGAGCAGATCAGGTACCTGTCCCGACTAACCGACTCCCTGAACGCCGTCATGCATGAACACCTGCACCACGGCGGCATCGAACGC
This sequence comes from uncultured Gemmatimonadaceae bacterium, assembly GCA_966211115.1. Classification (GTDB taxonomy): domain Bacteria; phylum Gemmatimonadota; class Gemmatimonadetes; order Gemmatimonadales; family Gemmatimonadaceae; genus JABWBJ01. Next base: position 3,380 of record CBIHMX010000331.1, read on the forward strand.
GCTCCGCAAGGCGCGAAAATCCGTGTGCTGCCGGCTTTGGACGACAGCCACGAGTTGGCGCGAGTCCTTACCGACCGAGCCAGGGAAGCCGAACCCAATCCAGCCGGCAAGGCGCTGATGCTGGTGGGCCATGGACCTAACAGTGCCGAGGACTACGCGGCGTGGATGAAAAACCTGCGCGTGGTCGCGGATAGCGTGAAAAAGTGGTCGGGCTTCCGGGACGTTCGCATCGAGCTCGTCCGCGAGGACGCACCCGCACCGGTTCGCGCCGAGGCTGTGCTCCGGCTCCGTGAGCTGATCAGCCTGCAGGCCGAGCTGACCGGCAGTCGGGTGACCGTAATCCCAATCCTCGTGTCGAAGGGCGGCATCTCGCGTTCACGCGTTATGCAGGACCTGGCCGGCCTCCAGTTCCACTACTCCGGCGACGCCATCATGCCGCATCCCGCGATCGCACAATGGATCGCCCGTCGAATCATGACAGTTACGGCCGACGACCGGGAATAGGGAATCGGGAATCGGGAATCG
>CBIHMX010000332.1:0-3898 GCA_966211115.1 uncultured Gemmatimonadaceae bacterium
GTCCACGACGTCGTCGCCTGGCCGTTCGCCGGCGTCACCATAGTGCCGATTACTGAGGCAATCGAGGGAGGTTCGGCGTTGGGATCGCACTCGAACGGCGACGTCACAAAGCGAACGGTCGCGCCTTCGACCGGATCGCCCCCCAGGTCCGTGATGAGAACCGTCGGATTCACGGGTTCGGTTACATTCCCGAAGTTACTGGTGCCGACCACTGCAATCTTCGACGGTAGTGCAAACTGGAACGCGCTGAACTGACGAGTGAAACCGCCGGCGCCCACATCCAGCATGACGGCGGCGTAGAGCGGCCGGGGCGTCAGCAGCGAGACGAGCGCTCGACCAGCGGCTCGAAACGAGCCACGAGTAAGGTTGGCGAAAAATCCCGTCGTTCCCGTTGAACTGACCGAGGGGGCACACGCGTGCGCCGCATGCGGCAGCGCATGGAGTTGGTCGGGACCATTGTCCCATCGATGCATCGTTATGCGCTCCTGCTGTTCGTGCGCCATGACGCCGAGGTCGACGGTGATGTCGCAGATGAACACGGTCGCGGGGACGACGAGCAGCCCGGATGTGGTGGGCATCACCTCGGACAGAGGCGGATCGGCGTTCACGCTCAGGCAGGGGCCGTAGGTCGGGATGTCGGTGACCGCCGGGTTCATGTCGGTGAAGCCCGACTCCGGATCGTCTTCGCCGCATACCCGGAGCGTGATCGTGGTGGTGCCACCACCCGGTTGCGGCGGAATCGTCACGCCACTGCGACCGTATCCGGGGATGTCGATGGTCACTTCACCCCCGACGGACAGGTCGATTTCTCCCTGGCTGCACAACGTGCCGGCCGGGTCGCATAACGCGAACTGCTCGATGACAAACTTGATCGGCAGGTTGCGGCCGTCGGACAGTATGATCTCCTCGTTGGTCGTCGCGTTCTTGGCCTTTCCGGGGCTGGAAGCCGTTCGTATGTCGGCGAAGCCTAACGTGTCGTCGCCTACGAGAATGGCGACGCGGTAGACCTTGTCGGCGCCGTCGGGAATTATCCAGTCGTACTGGTATTGCGACGTCCCAGCCGTGGCGGCACTGGGGGCGAGGACAATCGTTCCCGGAAGACCTGAAGTGATGTCCGTGATCTGGACCATCGCCGGCACGCTCGTCGTCGCGCCGTGGTCGAGGTACAACGGGTTGCCGGTCGGATTGTCGACCATGGGCGGCAGGAACCAGAAATCGGGATTCCCGCCGGTCGAGCCATCAGAGACCGCGGCTGCCGGCCCGTTCAGGATGGACCTATCGGGGCGCGTCGGATCGTTATCGCTACAGGCAGCGAGTGTGGCGAGTGAAAACAGGAACAAGGTGCGCACTTTCATGTCCGTTCCTCCAACTTCGGGTCGGGTGCAATGTCGTTGCGGCATCCGGCGGCAGTGTTAGGCGGAGGCCGGTGCAACGATAAGACCCAGTGCGAGAAGTGGACAGCACCCACGTGGCGAACACAGCCGCATGCGAGCGACCCCAGCCGCAGACCTGTGGCGCGAATTACCTCGAACGACTGAGCAACGCGTCGAAGCCTGGCTCGCTCCTGAGTTCTCGCCACCACCAGTGCACATTACCGCCAACGCGGAACGAATGATCAGGATTGGCCGCGACATAGGAGCGCAGCAGCGCCATCGCCTGCTCGAGATCACCGAATTGCGCGAGCATGACGGCGCGATAGCCCGGCAATTCCTGGTGCGGATCCACGGTGCGGTCCCCCTGTGCCGACTCCAGCACTCGACGCGCGCTGTCGAGGCGCGCCTCTCGCCGGGGACCGTTGCTCATCGTCAGGGCCTGACGCCCAATTACGCCGCCGACGATCATCCGTGCCATGCGAGAGAGCAGGGGACGGTCACCATCCGGGGCAAGGGAATCGACGCGGGCGGCCAGCACCCACGCCGAGTCGATGTCCGCTTCAACATCGGGCGCCAGCAACAGCCACAGTCAGCAAAACGTGAACTCTAAGTAGCGAGGTAATCGCGCGTGTCCTTCGTCGCACCACCTGCGGGCTTCGAGAAACTGTTCTGTGTCGTAGGAGCCGTAAAAAAGCCGGTTCAGAATGGCACTGGAGTTCACCAGGAACTCGTCCGCGGAATAGGCGGCTCGCGCCTGTTGCAGGGACGTGGGTACGTCTTTCTTGTCGTAATACAGGAACGCCAGCGTGGCGTAGGGCGTCACGAGGCTCGGATCGCGCCGGATCGCCTCCAACAGATCTCGTTCGGCGTCGTTGAGCAGCGCGGACCGCACGGCCGGATCGAGCACGAGCCGGCCCAACCTCCACTTTTCGTACTTGATCGTTCCACGCATCTCGACTGCCCGGCCTGACGACGGATCGATGCTGAGCGCCGTCTCGACTCGGGCCAGTGCGGAGTCGAGTGCGGCAACCACCAGGCGAACACTATCGAGCGCATTCGTCCCCGGAGGGGGCTTCACGAAGCGACGCCGGTCAAAGGCGACCTGGATCGCCTGGAGTGCAGGCTCAACCCACTGGTCGTCGGCCGACCGGGCGGCGCGAAACAGTGAGTCCGCCGCCGAGAGTCCTTCGCGAGCACTGTCTGCGCTCTGCGGACCTAACGATGCCGCGTCGCGTCGGGCACGCTCGGCCCGGTTGAACAGCGTCCAGGCGACCGAGCTTCGCGTGCCCGCCTGCAATTCCCGGAACTTGATGTCCGGCCCGAGTCGTTCGCGAAGCGCGGCAGACACTTCTCGCGCCACTTCCTCTTCGGCGGTAAAGAGCGAATCCAGCGAAACACGCGTTGTCGTCGGGTCGCCACGATTGCTGCCATCACCGTAGTAGTAACGGAGCGTGATGGCCACATGGTCGATACCATCGGGCTCGATGACACCCTCGACCAGCGTCCCCACCTTCAGGGCGCGTCCGATGCTGTCTCGCGAGACGTCTTTGCCTCGAAAGGGGCTGACACCGTTGGCGGAAACGACGTTGAGTTCGCGCGATGTCGAGAGGTCGCGGATGAGGGACTCCGTCAGGCGCTCAGCCGTCGGTCGGAGGTCGGCAACATCACCGCCGGCAACGTCGAAGTATCGAACAGCTACCTTGCGATCCAGCGCATCGGTCAGCACGACGGCCCCCGCGTTCCGGTTCATCTGGAACGCGATCAATCCCAGTCCCGCCAGGGTGACGACCGCGGCCGCGATGGCGGGCGGACGGCGCCAGAAGGGAACCGGCGCCACCGTTTCGGCCGTGTGCCGCGGAAGCGCCGCGGCCGTGGGCACGCGCCGGGCCGCGGTGTGCCGCGACGTCCGTCGCGTCGCCGTGGCGCCTAACGGGGTGCCGAGTATCGCGCAGAAATCGGCGGCGGACTTCGGCCGGTCGGCTGCCGACTTCTCGAGGGCGGCAAAGATCCCTTCCTCGACCTCCTCCGGCACCGACGGCCTGACGATCCGCACACTCGGCACCCCCTCCATCGCGTGCCGGGCCATGATCGCCATCGGGTTCGGGCCGGTGAACGGCGGCTCACCCGCGAGCATCTCGTACAGCATGCAGCCCAGGCTGTAGATGTCGGAGGATGGCCCGACGTGTTCACCGGTGGCCTGCTCGGGGCTCATGTATACCGGCGTGCCGACGGCCATGCCCGTTTGCGTCAGGCGTTGCTGGCCCGCCTCCTGCCGCGCCCGGGCGATCCCGAAATCGGCCACCAGTGCGTGCCCGTTCGACATCAGCACGTTTTCCGGCTTGATGTCGCGGTGCACGATCCCCTGGGCATGCGCGTAGCCTAACGCGTCGGCCACCTCGAGCGTGATCTGGAGCGCGTCGTCGATCGGGAGCTGCTTTTCGCGAGCGAGCAGGTCGCGGACGGATTCGCCCTGGATGAACGGCATGACGTAGTACAGCAGGCCGTCAGCCGCCCCCGAGTCATAC
>CBIHMX010000333.1:0-3891 GCA_966211115.1 uncultured Gemmatimonadaceae bacterium
GGACTGGGCCGATCGATGGCGCGGCGGCTGGCCGAGGAGGGCGCAAGCCTGGCCCTGACCGATCTCGACGCTGAAGCCGTGGCCGCCTTGGCCGAGGCCATTAGCGCAGACCACCCGGGCCAGGCCTTCGCGTATGCCCACGACGTGACGTCGGAGGACGACTGGGTCCGTGTCACCGAGAAGCGAACCGGGCGGCGATACGACTACCGCTGGCGGGTGATCTCGCAATCCGTGACGGACCTGGCCGTCGAACTGGTGGACAGCGCAGGTGCCGTTCACCTGCTGCGCCTGGCCGACCTTCCCGAGCGCCCGCGGCACGCGATCCGCGCCGTGCTGCGCCGCAACCTGCTGCCGCGCTGCCTGAGCAAGGATGAACTCGACCAGCTCACGTCAGGTACGGCGACCATGGCGGGACTGATCCGCGTGGCGCTGATCCGGGCGATCGACCGGCTCGAATTCGAGGATGACCCGGCCGCGCTCCGCCTCGCCCTCGACCTGGTCGACGTGTTCGAGCAGTTCGAGGCGCGCATTCCGTTCGACGCCCAGTCGGCGTTCTGGCGGATCTGGAGCGCCGCCACGCCGGCTCGTCAGGCAGAGCTACAGTTGCTGCACCATCGGCTCGGGTTCGCCGAGGATTCTCCCCAGGCCGATGGAGCATCAGGATGACCGATCCGATCCGATTCTGTTTCGGGCTCCACCTGCACCAGCCGGTGGGCAACTTCGGCTATGTCTTCGAGCAGCACGTCCGCGACGTATACCGGCCGTTCCTGGAACATGTCCGCCAGCAGGGATTCTTTCCGATCACGCTGCACGTATCCGGGCCGCTCATCGACTGGCTGGACGAGCACGAGCCGTCGCTGCTGGACGACATCGCCGATCTGGCCCGCGACGGCCGCGTCGAGCTGCTGCTGGCCGGTTTCTATGAGCCGATCCTCGCGTCACTGCCTCGCGCCGACCGCCTGACGCAGGTGAAGTGGATGCAGGACGCCCTCATCAGCCGGCTGGGCGTCGAGGCGAGCGGATTGTGGCTGACGGAACGGGTGTGGGAACCGGACCTCGCGGCCGACCTTCATGACGCCGGCGTGCGCTTTGCGCTGGTCGACGACCGTCATTTTCTAGCGAGCGGATTTCCACGCGAAAGCCTTCACGCGCCGTTCTGGACAGAACACGACGGCAAGGCACTCGCCCTGTTCCCGATCGACGAGCGTCTCCGCTACCTGATTCCGTTCCAGTCGCCCGAGGACACCGTCGCGTACCTGCGGCAACTCCGGTCGCAGGGCAAGCGGCTCGCCGTACTGGCCGACGACGGTGAGAAGTTTGGCGGATGGCCGGGAACGCGCGAGTGGGTTTACGACAATGGTTGGCTCGATCGTTTCTTTGCCGCCATGCGCGTGGTGATCGATTCCGGCGAGGTCGTCCTCTCGCGATTTGACGAGGCGCTGGCAAACGTTCCCAGCGGCGGACTCGCCTACCTCCCGACCGCCAGCTACCGCGAAATGGAAGGGTGGTCGCTGCCGGCACCGGCCGCGCTGCGATTCCTCTCGCTCGAAGAGGAGCTCGGCGACGAGCGCCTGAAGGCGGATGGCGCACTGGTGCGCGGCGGCCACTGGCGCAACTTCCTGGTGAAGTATCCGGAATCGAACCGGATGCACAAGAAGATGCTGGCGCTGTCCTCGTTATGCAGGGAACGCGGCGATCCGGCGGGTCCCCGGCGGGCCATCGGGCGCGCGCAATGCAACGATGCCTACTGGCACGGCGTGTTCGGCGGGCTGTACCTCCCGTTTCTTCGCGCCGAAATCTGGCGCAACCTCGGAGTTGCCGAAGCTGCGCTTCGCGCCGGCGAACACATCGCGCATGAGCTGGCGGACATCGATGGCGACGGGAACGAGGAAATCTGGGTCCACTCGTCGATGATGTCGGCCCTGGTCAGTCCGGCCCGGGGCGGTGCGATCGAGGAGTTGAGCTGGTTCGCGTCAGGCAAAAACCTGGCTGACACACTCACCCGCCGGCGTGAGGCATACCATATCACGGCCTTGCAACCGGCCGCAGAAGAGAGAGCCGGCGCCGAGCCTGACAGGAACTCGGCTCCCAGCATTCATGACATCGAGGCGTCGCTTTCGCTCGGTGAACTGCCGCCGGTGGACCTGAACGATCGCGCGTTGTTCATCGAGCGCATCTTGCCGGCGTCAGTGTCATTCGAGTCGTATGTGAATGGCGTTTATGAACCGTCGGCGTCGTTCGCCCAGGTCATGATGGAAGCCGAAGCCAGTGCGACTGCCGATGCCGTCACGATTCAACTGCTGACACCAGATGGCTCGCTCAGCAAGCGCCTGATCTTTCGCGACGATACCGTTGTTGCCGAATTCGCGTGGGATCCGGCGTCGTGGCCGGCCGATGGCTGGTTCACGACCGAAGTTTCGGTGTCGCGACCGGTTCGTCTGTCCGCTCCGGATTCGATCGTTTGGGAGTTTCCTATCGAAACGGTCGCGAAATCAGAACGAGGTCTCGATCGTACGCTACAGGGAACCGCTTATTTGCTTCGCTGGCCGGTCACGGCCCGCCAGGTGCGAGTGGAGCTGTCGACCATCTGAAATAAGGGGTCTGACCCCATTTTGCTCTCCCTGATTGATGCGCCAGCACGCAGAATCGGGGACCCAATAAACGCAGCGCTTTCCGGGCCGCCCACGTGTTCGTCGTCTTTGCCGCACCGATGCTTTCCGATAACGCCATGCGCATGGTGGAGGCCGCTGCCTCGCTGTACGGCGTGCGGCTTGGCGTCATCACGCACGACCCGGCGGACAACCTGCGCCACCTGCGCGATTCAGTCGCGCATTGGCGCGTGGCGGACATCCTGAATGCCGACCAGCTCGTCTGGGCCGCACGAGAACTGGCATTCCGGCATGGGCCCGTGGAGCGACTGTTCGGCGCCTACGAACAACTGCAGGTGCCATTGGCGGCGGCGCGATCCGCGTTAGGCCTTCCTGGCCTGTCGGAGGAGGCGGCGACCAATTTCCGCAACAAGGCGAGGATGAAGACCCTGCTGCGGTCGAGTGGCCTGCCGTGCGCCCGCCACCGGCTCGCGCCGTCGCTCGATGACGCGGTCGCGTTTGCGGAGGCATCGGGGTTCCCGATCGTGGTGAAACCACCGGCTGGCGCCGGCGCGCAGCAGACGTACCGGGTGGAGAACCTGGACCAGCTCCGGCGCGCGCTGACCGGGCAGGTCCCGACGCCGTCCAACCCGGTGCTGCTCGAGGAATTCGTACAGGGCGAGGAGCACTCGTTCGAGACGATCTCGATCGACGGCCGGGCGGTGTGGCATTCGCTCACGCACTACTATCCGACGCCGCTGCACGTGCTCGAAAACCCGTGGATCCAGTGGTGCCTGGTGTTGCCGCGGGAAGTGGACAGCCCGCGGTATGACGATATCCGCAACGCCGGCCGGCGCGCGCTGGAGGTGCTGGGGATGTCGACCGGCCTCGCGCACATGGAGTGGTTCCGGCGCGCGGACGGCAGCATCGCGATCTCGGAAGTGGCGGCGCGGCCCCCCGGGGCCCAGATCACGACCCTCATGTCCCGCGCCCATGACCTCGATATCGTCCAGGCGTGGGCGCGGGTGATGATCTTCGGTGAATTCGATCCACCCGAGCGTCGTTATGCGGCGGGTGCCGCCTTCCTGCGCGGCCAGGGGCAGGGACGCGTGGCCGCCGTGCATGGGTGGGACCTGGTCCAGCGCGAATTACGGGAGATCGTGACCGACGTGAAGCTCCCCGAGCTCGGGTCGTCGTCGTTGTCGAGTTATGAAGGGGAAGGGTTCGTCATCGTCAGGCATCCGGACACCAAGGTGGTCGAGGACGCGGTCCGGAGGATCGTGTCGTTGATGAGGATCGAGCT